>NZ_BAABHD010000076.1:0-97906 GCF_039541915.1 Nibrella saemangeumensis | reverse complement strand
GTTGCCTCGCTGTGTCAATCGCTTGTCTTTTAATCCGGTTAGATGTCTGGTCTGCACTTTTTAGTATCAAAGATACCAAAATGACTACTTGTGTCCAGACGGTAGACTGTGAAGCGGGGGTGTATTTGTAGACCGGACCGGGTCGCCGGTGCGATTGTACTCCGGTTAATCGTCGGCCAACCAAAACCGGAATTTTATTCCGGTCTACAGGCATTACTGATTTCTACTCTGGAACGCGATCAGGTCGATCAGGATGCGGCCGGTTTCGTTCAGATACAGGTCTTTTTTCTTCTTGGGCGCAGCTGTGGTTGTAGATGGCGTCGTGGTCGAATCACTTTCTGCTTCATCATCGCCTGTCTGCGTTACCTTATTCATGGCGGCCCGTTTCTTCTCAGCTTCTTCGCGCTCTTTCCGGCGCTTGGTCTCCTGTAGGGATACCATCGTATTTTGTTTGGCTTTCTTGAACTCAGCCAGTTCCTGCGATAGTTGCTTCAGCTCCGGGTCTGACTTCAGACGCTGCTCATACTTGTCGCGCAGACGGTTGACCGTTTTTTCGTCGAGGCCACGGCTGGCTTCGTACCGGGTAGAGGCAATCTGATCCCACGGCAGGGCGCTCGGTTGTGAGCTTTCGCCGTATTCTTCAGCGGTTAGGGCAGACGGCAGTTCGATGTCCGGTACAACACCTTTATGCTGGGTACTGCTGCCGTTGATGCGGTAGAACTTCTGCACGGTCATCTTTACCTGACCTACTTTCTCCGGCTCGCGGGGTAACCACTGGCTCAGGTCGAGCAGTTGCTGCACGGTTCCTTTCCCGAATGTTTGCTCGCCCACGATAACACCGCGCTTATAATCCTGAATAGCGGCCGCAAAAATCTCGGAGGCCGAGGCACTGAATCGGTTTACCAGCACCGCCAGCGGACCGTCGTACGATACCGACGGATCAGGATCGTTGTAGACCTCAGTCTCGCCGGTCGACTCGCGCACCTGCACCACAGGGCCTTTCGGAATAAACAGGCCGGTCAGGTTGATAGCCTCTACCAGCGAGCCCCCCCCGTTGTAACGCAGGTCAATCACAATACCGTCTACCTTCTGGGCTTTCAGCTCGTCGATCAGCTTCTTTACGTCAGACGTGGTGCTGGCCATGTCTGCGTCACGCCGACGGGCCGCTTCGAAGTCGCGGTAGAAGATAGGTATGTTTACCACGCCGATCTTAAACGTGCGGTTGTTTTCCGAGACCTCGATGACCTCTTTCTTAGCCCGCTGCTCTTCGAGTTTTACTTTCTCGCGGACCAGCCGGATCTCTTTTGCCGGAGCACCGGCCAGCGCCGTAGCGGGCTGAATCTGCAGGCGGACAACCGTGCCCTTGGGGCCTTTGATGAGCTTCACGGCATCATCAACCTGATAGCCGACGATGCTCACGATCTGACCATTGTCACCCTGCGCGACACCGACAATCCGGTCTTCCTTATTCAGCAGTTTGCTCTTAAACGCCGGGCCACCGGGTAATACCTCCACGATCTTGATGTATTCGCCATCTTCGCGCAGCATGGCACCAATACCTTCCAGTGACTGGCTCATCTCCTGATTGAAGCGGTCGGCGGAACGGGGCGACAGGTAGTTGGTGTGCGGGTCAAGCGCTTCGGTAAACGAGTTCAGATAGATCTGGAACACATCTTCGCTGCGGAATCTGCCCAGCGCCCGCTCCTGATTTTTGTAACGCTCGCGCAGCATAGCATACACCGCACTATCTTTCTTGCCACTCAGCTTTAACTCCAGTGCCTGATTCTTCAGCAGCTTCCGCCAGATTTCATTCTGCTCCTCCACTGACTTCGGCCAGGTAGCTTTCTGCCGGTCCGTATTGAAAGTTTCGTCTACTGAAAAGTTAAAGGGCTTCTGTAACGTCTCCTGGACGTACTCAAGGCGCTCCTGGAAGCGCTTCCGGTAAATGTTGAACAGGTCGTATGCCGGTGTTAAGTCACCGTTGACCAGAGCCTCGTCAATCTGGGTACGGTACTTCTCCAGCGAACTCACATCGGAGGCCAGCAGGTATGATTTGTTGTTGTCGATCTCCTTCAGGTAGTTATCCCAGACAACCGACGAAAGGGAATCATTCAACCGCACCTTCCGGTAATGATACGTGGTCAGGAGTTTCGACACCACCTGAGATACTTTCTCCTGCGATACCGTCGGTTTCAGGTCTTCGCCCCCCGACGATAACTGAACGCCCGCGTTACTGCCTTTTGGGGCACGCGCCGTTTGCGAGTCCGGCTGAAAGCTCAGCATCAGCACGGGTACAAGGGTTACCAGATATTTCTTCATACTACCTGTTAGGTTATTTAGTCCCGTACCCTCTGTACGGTTGCTGCGGAGCGGCTTTGGGCCGGCCAGCAGACTTTATTTTACGATCTCCAATAACTCGATATCAAAAATCAGCGTCTCGTTCGGACCAATCTCGCCCCCGGCACCGCGATCGCCATAAGCGAGGTTACCCGGAATATACAGCGTCCATTTCGAGCCAACCGGCATCAGCTGCAGCGCTTCAACCCACCCCTGAATAACACCCGTTACCGGAATCTCAATGGGCTGTCCCCGCTCTACCGAACTGTCAAAAACTTTACCATTAAGCAGCCGGCCGGTATAGTGGGCTTTTACCTTATCGGTGGTCGTTGGCTTGGGACCGGTACCTTCCTTCACGATCTGGTACTGCAGGCCACTAGCGGTAGTAACCACACCCGGTTTCGTCTTATTCTCTGCTAAGAACGCATCACCCACCTTTTTGTTAGCGTCACCGGCTTTTTTACTTTCTTCCATCTTGGCTGCGTACTGTTTCTGCATATAAGCCATCAGTACCTGCTGCGATAATTCTTCACTCATGGCCATTTTCTGGCCTTTCAAAGCATCCTGTAAGCCACGGGCCAGTACCTCGGTATTTAAATCGCTAATACCCTGCTGCTTGATATTTTGCGCAATACTGACGCCGATACTATAACTTAACGAGTCACGGCTGGTGGCAATTCGGGAAGAGGCTGTGGCCGGAGTAGCTTTCTGGCCGGTGGCCGGCGCTCCGGGGGTTGCCGGTCTGGCAGCCGGAGCACCGGCCGGTTTCCTGGCCTGCGCCAGCGTTTGGTTCAAAAAAGCACTGCCCGACACAAAAGCAGCCGACAAAAGGCCGGCCTTAACCCACTGATTCAAAGTCATGCGAAAGAAATTCAGATTATAATTAGAGTGATTTACTGACAAAACGTAAAATAGAGTATAAAAAGTTTGGTAATCGCCTGAGCGGACGAAATAAATAGCCGTTGGCTCAGGATTAGCCCGGCCCGGCGCTACTGGCAGGTTTCCGGGCTTTGCATCAGGTAAAGTAACAAATCTTAGTAGCAAAGTCCAAACCCCAAAAACAGAATTGTGGCTAATGAAGGCATATCAGTTTGAGCGGTCAAATCTAACCCATCAACGGCATAACCGGGGCCTGGACAATAAGGACGCAAAGTCCAAGAAATCGGATACTACTGGCCGGCGGGGCGGGGGCTAAGGCTGGGAAAGGCCGTCGCCTTTTTTGTTGACAGTCACTTAGGAATGGCTCCAAACAGCTGCTGGCAGGGCTCTTGTATGAACCAACCTGATTTATTAGAAAAATCTAACTTTTCGGCTTTGTTTTTCAGACTTCAATCGGTTTTATAAGATTTTAGCGCTATCTTTGCGGCCGAAATTAGAACAATCTTAAAACAAAGATCCATCAACTTATATGGTATCCGTAAGACCCGACGAGGTATCAGCCATTCTCCGCGAGCAGTTGTCCAACGCTCGTACCGAAGCCGAACTGGAAGAAGTCGGTACGGTACTGCAAATTGGCGACGGTGTGGCGCGTATCTATGGCTTGTCGAAGGTGCAGGCCGGTGAGCTGCTCACGTTCGAAAACGGTTTGCAGGCATTAGCGCTGAACCTGGAAGAAGATAACGTCGGCGCCGTATTGCTGGGCGACTACAGTGAAATCAAAGAGGGTGCCACGGTAAAACGTTCCAACCGGATTGCTTTTATCCGCGTAGGCGAAGGTATCCTGGGCCGTGTGGTCAATACACTGGGTGATCCGATTGACGGTCTGGGACCGATTCAGGGCGAAACCTTTGAGATGCCACTGGAGCGCAAAGCACCGGGGGTTATCTATCGTCAGCCGGTAACGGAGCCGCTTCAGACGGGTATTAAGGCGATCGACGCCATGATCCCCATCGGCCGGGGCCAGCGTGAGCTAATCATCGGTGACCGTCAGACGGGTAAAACCGCCGTGGCCATTGATACCATTATCAACCAGCGGGAATTTTACGAAAAAGGCGAACCGGTTTACTGTATCTACGTAGCCTGCGGTCAGAAAGCCTCTACCATCAAGCAGGTAGAAGCCACGCTGCGCCGGGCGGGTGCCATGGCGTATACGGTAATCGTAGCGGCTGGTGCGTCTGACCCGTCGCCGATGCAGTTCTTTGCGCCGTTTACGGGTGCCGCCATCGGTGAATATTTCCGCGATACAGGCCGTCCGGCCCTGGTGGTCTACGATGACCTCTCGAAGCAGGCCGTTGCCTACCGCGAAGTATCGCTGCTGCTGCGTCGTCCTCCCGGACGCGAAGCCTACCCTGGCGACGTATTCTACCTGCACAGCCGCCTGCTGGAGCGGGCCGCCAAGATTGTAAACAACGACGCCATTGCCGCCCAGATGAACGACCTGCCGCCCTCACTGCAGGGTAAAGTGAAGGGTGGTGGTTCGCTGACGGCCCTGCCACTCATCGAAACCCAGGCTGGTGACGTTTCTGCCTATATTCCGACCAACGTAATCTCGATTACCGACGGTCAGATCTTCCTCGAAACCAACCTCTTCAACTCCGGAATCCGGCCGGCCATCAACGTAGGTATCTCGGTATCGCGCGTGGGTGGTAACGCCCAGATCAAGTCGATGAAGAAGGTGGCCGGTACGCTGAAGCTGGATCAGGCGCAGTTCCGCGAACTCGAAGCCTTTGCCAAATTCGGCTCTGACCTCGATGCCTCGACTAAGCTGACCATCGAGCGGGGTCGCCGGAACCAGGAAATCCTGAAGCAGCCTCAATACTCGCCGGTACCGGTTGAGCGGCAGGTAGCTATCATCTACGCATCGACCACCGGTCTGCTGGACCGCGTGCCGGTGAACAAAGTGAGGGCGTTTGAAGAAGAGTTTGCCATGATCATGGATTCGCAGCACCGCAGCGCCCTTGATTCACTCCGCGCCGGTAAACTCGACGACGAGACAACGGCTACGATCAAGAAAGTAGTTTCTGATCTCGCTTCACGTTACGCATAACTAGTTCTCAGTGCGCAGCAGGCAGCAGGCAGTACGCAATAAATGCACACTCCTGCTGCCTGCTGCACACTGCCTACTGCACACTAAACTATGGCAAGTTTAAAAGAAGTACGCAGCCGGATTGCATCCGTAAATTCGACCCAGCAGATTACCAAAGCCATGAAAATGGTGGCTGCGGCCAAGCTGCGCCGGGCTCAGGATGCCATTCTGCAGATGCGGCCTTATGCCCAGAAACTGGGCGAAATGTTAGGTACGGTATCGGCCGGTGCTGAGATGGCCGGTGATAGCCCCTACAAGCGGGTACGGGCGGTAGAGCGCGTACTCCTGATCGTGGTAACGTCGGATCGGGGATTGTGCGGAGCGTTCAACACCAACGTGGTTAAAGCTGCTTTAGCGGTAATAAACCAACGTTACGCTGATCAGGCCCGCCGGGGTAATGTCGAAATTCTGGCCATTGGTAAAAAAGGTGGCGAAGCATTTGCCCGCCGGGGTTTTAAAGTCAACACCACTTACGTCGATACGTTTACCTCACTGAGCTTTGCGCGGGTTCGGGCTGCGGCAGAAGATGCCATGCAGCGCTTCGCCAGCGGTCAGTACGATGTGGTAGAAATCGTTTACAACGAATTCAAGAACGTGGCGACGCAGATTATCCGGGTGGAGCAGATGCTGCCCATCGTCTCGACGCCGTCGAACACCACCTCTACAAAGGCTGCGAATGTAAATTACATCTTTGAGCCATCGGAAGAGGAAATCATAACCGAACTGATCCCGAAGACACTGAAGATTCAGTTGTATAAAGCGGTGCTGGAGTCCAATGCTTCTGAAAATGGTGCCCGGATGACGGCTATGGACAAGGCGACGGAAAATGCCGGTGAACTGCTGAAGGAGTTACGCCTGGTGTACAACCGGACCCGTCAGGCCGCCATTACCAAAGAAATTCTCGAAATCGTCGGTGGTGCTGAGGCCCTCGCTGGTTAAACCAATCTTATACATACAGGTTCTGAAAACCCACGACTCACTAGTTGTGGGTTTTTTGTTGGCTGGCTCAGCCGGGTGCCGTTTATCAAAGAAATGTAACCGCTGGGCACAAAAGTAGCTACGACTTTCGGATGATTTCAGTAAGTTTGGGTAATTGTGTGAAAATAAACAGCTTCAACTAACTCAAACCATGAAGAAAGTAAGTGTACTGGCAGTTCTGTTTTTCGTAGCCCTTATTGCTCAGGCGCAGACCGTCGATGAGATCCTGAGCAAGTATTATGAAGCCACCGGTGGCAAAGACAAGTGGCTGGCGCTTCAGAGCATTCGCATGACGGGCAAAGGCAAAGTACAGGGTATGGATATTCCGGTATTCATGACCCAGAAAGCGCCTAACAAACAGATCCTGAAACTGAATGTGCAGGGTAAGGAATTTGTGCAGATGGCGTTTGATGGAACCACCGGCTGGTCAACCAACTTCATGAGCCAGAAGCCGGAGAAAATGGCGGCTGAGGATAGCGAAAATCTGAAGCAGGAAACGCAGCTTCAGGATTCCTTTATTAATTATAAAGAAAAAGGGTATAAAGCTGAACTGGAGGGTAAGGAGACCATTGAAGGGACAGAATGCCATAAAATCAAACTTACCAAAAAACCCGTGATGGTGGATGGGAAGGCCGAAGAAAACGTTAGTTATTACTTTTTCAGCGTAGCCGATAATGTGCCCATTATGGTGCGGTCTTACGTGAAGAAAGGACAGGCCAAAGGGACCGCGATTGATACCTTCATGAGCGATTATCAGGAGGTGAATGGGCTGTTTATGCCCTACTCCATTACCCAGAAAGTGAATGGGCAGACGGCTTTCTCCATGACGGCCGATAAAATTGAAACTAATATTGCGGTTGACGATAAAGAGTTTGCTTTCCCCAACGAGGGTTAATCAGCAGGTATTTATGCACAGGCCGGCCTATAAAGTCGGCCTGTGCTGTTTTGTTTCCATCTTTTCACTACCCTTATGAAAAAGTCTCTTTATATCACGGCACTGTGTGTTGTAACACTACAGGGATATGGCCAGGACGCCGTTTCCCTGAAAGGCGACGAACTCTTTGGTGCATTGCGGGCGCGGCATATTGGCCCGGCCGTTATGAGCGGCCGCATTGCTGACCTGGAAGGCCACCCGACCGACTCCCGCATCATGTACGTCGGCTCGGCCGGCGGTGGCGTCTGGAGATCGACCGACGGCGGAGTGACTTATAAGCCTCTATTCGATAAACACGTCCAATCCATTGGGGCCGTAGCGGTTGACCCGAAAAGTCCGGATCAGGTGATCTGGGTCGGTACCGGCGAATGCTGGACCCGCAACAGCGTTTCCATTGGCGACGGTATCTATAAATCCACCGATGGCGGGCAGAGTTGGGCCAATCTGGGCCTAGCCAAATCGGAGCGGATCAGCGCCATTAAGATCGATCCGGCAAACCCGAATACCGTCTACGTCGGCGTGCTGGGCGCGTTATGGGCCCCTAATGCCGAGCGTGGGGTCTACAAAACGACCGATGGCGGCAAAAGCTGGGAGAAAGTGCTGTTCGTGGATGAGAACACCGGCTGCGCCGACCTGGCGATGGACCCGAAAAACCCGAACGTACTGTATGCCTCGTTCTGGGAGGCCCGCCGAACCGGCTGGTCATTCAACTCCGGTGGCCTGAAAAGTGCCCTGTACAAATCGACCGACGGCGGCAAGTCCTGGAACAAGATCCATAACGGCTTCCCGGCGGGGAAACTGGGACGGATTGCCGTGGCCATTGCGCCTTCCAGTCCGAACATTCTCTACACCGTTATCGAGTCTGAAAAGGCCGAGACCAACGGCCTGTACCGCTCCGACGATGCCGGCGCATCCTGGAAACGCACTAACGGTGATTTTGAACTGACGGTACGCCCGTTCTACTTCTCCCGCATTGTGGTTGATCCCCGTAACCCGGATATCCTGTGCAAGGCCGGGCTGAGCGGTTCCATCAGCCGCGATGGGGGCAAGACCTTTACCAGCCTGGGCGCTATGCACTCCGACATCCACGATATCTGGTTCGACATCGTCAATCCGAACATGCTGTACGTGGCCACCGACGGTGGGTTGTACCGGTCGTATAACGGGGGGAGTGTGCTGGAAATGGTCAAAGGGTTGCCGCTGTCGCAGTTCTATCACGTCAGCCTCGATAACGCGAAGCCGTATAAGATCTACGGCGGTTTGCAGGATAATGGCTCATGGTATGGCCCTTCTGACAGCCCCGGCGGTATCGAAAACCGCGACTGGTTCAACGTAGGGCAGGGGGATGGCTTCCGGGTATTCCGGCATCCGACCAAAGCCAATATCGTGTACTCCGAAATTCAGGGGGCCGAGTACATCTGGCGGTACGATACTGAGCGCCGGCAGGTGAAAATCATTAAGCCCTACGCCGAAGCCAACGATCCCAAACTGCGCTTCAACTGGAATGCTGCCCTGACCACCAGTCTGCATAAGCCCGACCGGCTCTATGTGGGCAGCCAATTCCTGCACCGTTCCGACGATATGGGTGAGACGTGGGTGAAGGTATCGCCCGACCTGACGACCAACAACCCGGCCAAGCAGCAGCAGGAGGAATCGGGCGGGCTGAGTGCCGACAACTCTGGGGCCGAAAACCACTGCACCATCTTTGCCATCTCGGAGTCGCCGATGGACGAAAACCTGATCTGGGCAGGGACGGATGATGGCAACCTGCAGGTAACCACCGACGGTGGCAAGACCTGGACCAATGTGGTGGCCAATGTGCCGGGCTTACCTAAAAACACCTGGGCATATCATCTGGAGCCCAGCCGCTTCGATAAAAATACCTGCTATGCCGTGTTCGACGGCCATACCCTGGGCGATATGGCTACCCACGTGTATAAAACCACCGACCTCGGCAAAACCTGGACATCCATCGCCACTGGCGACATCAAAGGGTTTGCCCGGCATATTAAAGAAGATCTGGTCAGCCCGAACCTGCTTTTTCTGGGGACCGAGTTTGGCTTGTTTGTTACCGTGGACGGCGGACAGAACTGGTCACCATTTACTAATAACATGCCGGCGGTAGCGGTACACTATATGGCTATTCATCCCGACGAGCATGATCTGGTGCTGGCTACCCACGGACGCGGAATCATTATCATTGACGACATCAGCCCGTTACGGCAGATTAGTAAAGAGGTACTGGCAAAGGATGTTCACTTCTTCGCCATTGCCCCGACGGTGATGCGCGATGATGCCGGTTTTGCCGAGGGGGGAGATGCCAGTGAATATGTAGGCCAAAATCCGAGCCAAACCGCCAAAGTGGTGTACTATCTCAAGAACCGCCATACGTTCGGCAAAATGTCGCTGGAGATTTTCGATAAGTCCGGACAGAAGGTTGCCGATCTGGCAGCGGGCAAAGCAAAGGGCATTAACATTGTCGACTGGAATTATCGTCTGAAGCGGCCGAAGGTGGCTCAGGGAAAGACACTGACCTTCGGTGCCTTTACAACTCCTCGCCTGCCGGAAGGCGATTACAAAATTGTTTTGACCAAAGGCACCAATACCTACGAGTCGAAGATTTCCCTGAAAGCCGATCCGAACACTATTCACTCGGCCGGCGACCGCATTGCCCAGTACGAATCGACCATGAAGCTCTACAACATGACCGAGCAGCTGGGTTACCTGGTCGACCAGATTGACGCTATGCGCCAGGGGGCCGACGAACGGCTTAAACAGGACGTTAAACTTAAGAAAGTGGCCGATCCCCTGCTGAAAGACTTGGCTGCGCTGAAAGAAAAGCTCGTAATCACAAAAGGCGATAACTACGTAGGAGCGGCCGAACCACAGCTGCGCGAGAAAATAGCCAGCCTGTACAGCCAGGTGGCCGGTTACTATGGACGGCCCTCCAACGCCCAACTGGCTAATATGGTCGTTCTGGAAACGGAATTAAAAGCTGCTCAGTCGCAGCTGGACACCCTGAAGACTACCCGCTACAAAGCTTTTACCGATCAGTTGACAAAAAACAACCTGCCGGAAATCTCCGTCCGCAGTTTCGATGATTACAAAAAATCAGATGGCTAGCCCTACTGGCAGCTAACGTTTTGAGATAGACACCAAAAAGCGCCGGCACCCCGGCGCTTTTTTTATTAAAAAAATGCAGCAGCCGGAAACCTTTTCAGGAATTTACGTGTATATACATCAAATGTCATTACAATTTAAACCAATCCCATTAACTCATGGAAACTGTAGCAACTAAAACCATCTGGACCATTGACCCCACCCACTCTGAGGTTCAGTTTAAAGTACGTCACCTGATGGTGTCTACTGTAACGGGTCAGTTTAACAAATTTGACGGTCGCCTGGAAACGGAAGGTGACGATTTTACCAACGCCAACGTTTACTTTACCGCCGACATCGACAGCATTACTACGAATAACGAACAGCGCGACGGGCACCTGAAGTCGGCCGATTTCTTCCATGCCGAAGAGCATCCGCAGATGGTATTTGAGTCTACCTCGATGACCAAAGTAGGGCAGGAGCGTTACGAACTGGCCGGCACCATGACCATCCGGGGTATCAACAAGCCTATCGTCCTGAACGTGGACTACGGCGGGCAGATGGAAGACTTCTACGGCAACCATAAAGCCGGTTTTGAAATTACCGGTACCATCAAGCGCAAGGAGTTTGGCCTGATGTGGGATGCCGTGACCGAAGCCGGTGGCGTCGTGGTCAGCGACGAGGTAAAGCTGGCCCTGAGCATCCAGATTACGAAGCAGAAATAATTGTTAAAAATTGTTAATGAAGCCCCGGTCCGAAAAGGCCGGAGCTTTTTGTTTGTATGCGCCATTGATAATGAACGGCTTATAGACAGCCGTATACAGCCGAAAAAACATAACTTTACGAACTTCACGCATGAGATTTTCGTTATATTAGTGCTGTATACTGTAAACGCACTTAAAGGGCTGGTTATCAGCACATAATCAAATATTTGGTGCAACAATGGTGCAACTTTTTGAGGTTGCACTATTTTTTTGTGTTAGACAGGTATGGTCCCGCAGCTAATTAAGGAGAATATCTGTCAATCTGTCTTACGCCCTTCGCTTCTGTAAAAGTTTTATCTCTAACACTTGGAGCATACATTTTTTAGCAGTTGTTCGGCTAGGACTTCAAGCTTTGAAGAGTTCTCAACTCATAGGTTAGGTTACAGATAGCCTGTCAACACGTTGATTGACAGGCTATTTTATTTTTCGTGGTAGCACATCGGTGGCACAATTCACGAAAAGCTCACATTGCCTCCAGAGTCTTCTGAGTAAGACAATAATTTGTTGCCTGCAAATATGTAGGCGGTATCGTCAGTAGGTAACCATTTAATAACTTACCTGAACCAACTGCAAACTGCTTTGTTCCTATCCCTACATGCTTTCCGCTTCCCCACGCCAACGGTATGATAAAAAGAAAGACACTAGTACGTTCTGCGCTCATTAGCCTTTTTGCAATTTCTTTACTGGCAATTTATAAACTTGTTTATCCTCAGCAGCCATGGTTTAAAGAAGTTATCTCCAATCTGGGTTTTGACATAGCTCCTACAGCCGTGAGTTTTTCCGTGCTGGCAGTGATGTGCCTGGTCGGGCTACTGGTATTCCCGGCTGAAGCAGTAAAGCAGGAGAAAACTGTTGAAGAGGTAAAACTACCTGACCCGCAAACCTGGCAGTTGAGCTACTCCAACAGGTATAGGTAACCCATAAGCAGTTTAGTTACTAATAAGCTTGAGCACCACTTGCCGACAGTGGTTACTCCTATCAAAGCCAGTAACGTTGAGTTTGAGTAGGTTTGTTACTGGTGGTTAACAGGAACTAGTCTGTGCAACACCCGATGCATTACATCTTCAGCTATCCTGCGAATCGGGTAGTCCGGTCAGCACTTCCCTCCGCTACGTGAAGGAACTCCGCTAATCCCTCCAGCACCACAGATACGATTCCATGCAGCGATGCCAGTAGCCGTTCATCAAGAAACAACCACACGGTATTTGTACCCACAACTACGCGCATGGCCCCACGCTCGTAAATGGATACAGCTCCATACCTAATAGGCGACACATAAAGCGGTGTTTCAAGATCTGATTAAGATTGACAGACCCAAGATTCTTATTGGTCAGGAAGTGGTGCTGCTGAGTAAGTTTATGGAGTAGTACAGCTATGAATCATGCCGCATAGCTCCCTTCCTCCGTTTGCCGCAGCAGCGACAGCGCCCTAAGCGTACCCAGCAACGCGGTCCTTCAATATGGCTATACTTTTTAAGGGTTTATACTCCATGATCCGGCATACGCTAACAGTTCGGCAATCTGCCTGTCCGGAAGCCGTTATTTGCACGTTTTGCCCGGCAAATACTCTTTCAGCCAAATTAACCAGTAGACGGGCTGCCTCTTGGAAGTTGGGTTAAACGTTGCAGATTCTGACCAGTTAATCAATTTTTACGGCGTTAACTTAAACATTGAGTTGTATTACTTTCTTTACTCTATTCAAAAATACCTGACAAGGGCTACTCCCAGAACATGCAACATCAATACTCAACCACTCATCGGAACAAGTACTGTATTCGGGTACTCCCAACCTATCCCGATTGCGAAAGTACACTTGTAGAGGGGCTGCGGCAAGGGCATAACTGGGCTTTTGTTGCCCTGTATAAGCACTATAGCCCCAGCCTGCTTAGCATCTTACTACGGATGGTCGACGATCCGACGCAGGCCGAAGATCTCCTGCAAGACAGCTTTATTAAAGTTTGGAGAAACATCCATCAATATAACCCCACCCAAGGCCGGCTTTTCACCTGGATTCTCAATATAAGCCGCCACACAGCACTGGATTACATCGCTAAAAAGAATCCGCTCCGGTATGCCAACGACCTGGCCACTTGCCCGGTCCAGTACCTGTCGGTGGTCAGCCCTAATTCCGCATCAGAGGTGAAGCAGATGGTGAATACCCACCTGGCGGAAAAGTACCGCGTCCTGGTTGACCTGATCTACTTTCAAGGCTATAAGCAGCACGAAGTAGCTGAACACTTACGGCTGCCGCTGGGTACGGTCAAAACCCGGCTTCGGCTAGCCATTCAAAACTTACGGCTAGTCCTATCAACACATTAACTCTCTAAATAAATTTATGAAAAAGAATACACGCCCTTCCAGCCTGGCTGGCAAAAAAGCTATAACAAACGTAGTGACTGGCGGGACACTGACGGCCCTGTTGGTGATGCTGTTGCTATCATGTTCTAATAAGAACACAGCCAGTGATGATAGCGATACAACCAGCACCCGCGATGCGTCCGATCTGAAACCTGCCGGACCCGAGCCGGCCTGGGCACCAAGTATGACTGACCCGATGCAGGTTGTCATTGAAAAACTTACCAGCTATGGTACTCCTCCGCTGCCTACACTTTCTGCTGCTCAGGCCCGCCAGGCACCCTCACCGGCCGACGCGGCTATGGCCGTGATGCAGGAGAATAATCTGCCAATGCCGCCTGCTTCTGTCGATACCAGCGGGAAAGATATTTCGGTACAGGGGGGCACCATTCATCTGCGCGTGTACACGCCTAAGACCGGCAAAGCGGCTTATCCGGTTATTGTATATTACCACGGCGGAGGGTGGGTTATTGCGAACCTGGACACCTACAACGCATCGGCACAGGGACTGGCCAATCAGGTCGAAGCGGTGGTGGTGTCGGTGGCATACCGGCAGGCACCCGAACATAAGTTTCCTGTCGCCCATAATGATTCCTATGCAGCTTATGAGTGGGTAGTGAAGAATGCGGCTTCCATTAAAGGGGATCCCAAGCGGATAGCGGTGGTTGGCGAGAGCGCCGGAGGTAATCTGGCAGCGGCCGTGAGTATGATGGCGCGTGACAGAAAACAATCGTTACCCGTTCATGAGGTGCTGGTATACCCCATTGCCGGGTATGACTTCAACACCGAATCGTATCAGAAGTATACTGAGGCCAAGCCGTTGAATACCGGTCTGATGAAGTGGTTCTTTGAGAAGTATCTGAAAAGCCCGGCCGACGGGGCTAGTCCGATGATTTCTCTGGTAAAGGCCGATCTCAAAGGGCTACCTCCCACTACTATTATTGCCGCCGAACTGGATCCGTTGGCTAGTGAGGGCGAAACCCTGTCGAATCAATTCAAACAGGCGGGCGTTCCGGTAACTTACAAACAGTATAAAGGCGTAACCCACGAGTTTTTTGGCATGGCGGCTGTGGTGCCGGAAGCGAAAGACGCACAGGGTCTAGCTTCCGACGAACTTAAAAAGGCGTTTAACAAGTAGTTTGATAAAGCCCCACTTGCTGTAGGGTGGGGCTTTAACCTGCATATGTCCCTTCCGGTGTTTGCCGTAGCAGCGACAGCGCAGTAAGTGTATCGAGCAGCGGCTGTACTTTATCGGCCTTTGTGCGCCGGAACCGTTCTGCAACCTGTTTAGGTGTAAGCGGCTGACCGGCCTGTTGTACAGCGTCACGGATAGCTTGCATCTGTTGAGCCAATTCCTTCGGCCATTCCATTGGGCCGGTTGCCTCAGTAGTTGTTTCCGTAGTAGCTGCTGCCATAGGTAGCTCTAAACCGAGTTGCTGCTGACCAGGCGCTTGATAGGCTGGGCGCAGGTAACGGATATGCCCGGCCTGTTCCTCGCGGGCGCGTTCGTGGTTCAGCCGTACCAGCCGGTTGAGAATTTCGGCTTCCGGTAAATCCGTGGGCCAGCCGTAGGCTTCCGCGACGGCGGCATCTAGTTGCTGATGGAGACTCAGCACAACCGACGCTAGCCCCTGCTGATTGATAGTTTGCTCTTTGGCGTTTAGCGGCTCTTCAGATTTCAGTTTCTCCACTACATTGTATAAATCGGTTAGCGTCAAAGTAGGGTGTTGTGCCTGCTGGCGTTTACGATGTGCGTCTAATTGTTCGGCTAGTCCACGAATACGGACTTGCTGCTCTGGTGTGGCATTGGGAAAAGGGAAGGGATCAAAACATCGGGAATTATTGTAACGCGGAGTATTACCCCCTAAATCTCCACCAGCCGCCAAAGTCCATACTATATGAATTCTGCTAGATAGGACTCCTAAATGATATGCATCATCAAGAGCAATTGAAATGATAGCATCATCAGAAAGAATATCTCCTGCTAAAAATGAAAATACCCTGTGTTTAGCTGTGACAACTGTGGCTATATAACGGTGCAAACCTGTAAGGGCTAATCTAAGCTCGTCTCTAGTTCGACCAAATAGCCACCATCTATCTTTAACCCTTGGCTCATTACTTTGATCTCGTTCAGGCTTAACACGTTCTAGTACATGCTGATATACTACTGGATAATTCTGTAAAACCTCCTGCTCTGTTAGGCCAAATAAATCAATTACGTAAGCACCACGATTGTTTCTTGTAAAATCTTTACCATTCAAATAAGTCTTAATAACGTTCTGGTTTACAGAAGATTTGCTGATGAAAGAATTAACAGCCTCCTTCTCAAGAATAAACCCGGCCCCATAAAGTTGTACTCCCCGGCTACTTAATCCAGCGTTTGACTTTAATGGTTTAGCACTATCAAGATCAAAGCCGATTGTCAAGTCAGAATATATTTTCCCGTATTTTTCAACAAAGGATACATCGGCAGCTTCATCACCATCTGGAATAGTTTCCTCAAGAACTGTCATGAGTTTACCCATAGCACTAGCTGAAAAAGCCTCTCCTACCGTCATAGCAATACGTACTGCGGCCCCTTCCACACTATCAACCCATGGATGGTCAGGAATAGCAAATGTAAGTACAAGCGAAGGGTTGTCGCCTTCAAGAAAAGGCTGCATTACCCGTCGATTATAGGTTTGTTTTATGCTGTTAGTTGTAATAAAGCCAAACCTTTCGCTAGATCCGCTTTGTACTGCACAGGCAGCATTATGCCACCAATACATTACTAGGTCTGCTGAATCAGGCACTTTGCCTTTATACGCTTTTCGTAATGCCTCAGTATAGCCGTCCCCCAAAGCCTCCCGCATATATTTGTTCCCTACAAACGGTGGATTTCCTACTATGAAATCTACTTCCGGCCACTCGGCAGGTTTAGGATTGGGGTAGTCATAAACCGTTACACGGGCGGTTTCATCAGGTATAGGCTGGCCGGTAACGGGATGCATTTTGGTGGTTACGCCATTCCAGCGGGTAACGGGTTGACCGTTGGCATCCAACCGGGGAACGGGTGTGCCGTGTTGCAGCACCGCGTCTTGCTGATGAATGTTCTCGTACTCGTCCAGCAACGGCTCGCGCAGTTCGCTGGCGCCGTGGGTGCGCAGGTGCCATTGCAGGTAACCGATCTTCAGCACCACATCGGCAATGGCGGCAGCGCGGGGGTTTAGCTCCAGTCCCAGCAGTTGGCGCGGGCTTACGGTAGTCCCGCCACCTAGTTCTAGCAGTCCCGTCTGGCCGTAGCTGTTGATGGCGGCTAATACCTCACCCTCCAGGCGCTTGAGGTGTTCCAGCGTTACGTACAGGAAATTACCGGAGCCACAAGCAGGGTCTAATATCTTGATTGAGGTCAGCCGGTTCAGAAAACGTACCAGTTCAGCGCGTGCGTCTTTTGGCTTGTTCTCCTCCAGCAGCCGGGCCGCAGCCGCCTGTGCAGCCGTCCACTCCCTGCGCAGCGGCTCCAGCACCGTAGGCAATACCAGCCGTTCTACATATCGGCGCGGGGTATAGTGTGCGCCTAAACTATGCCGTTCGCGGGGATCAAGCGCCCGTTCCAGCAGCGTACCGAAGATAGCTGGCTCTACAGCTGTCCAATCAGCCTCAGCCGCTTTTAACAACAGCTCTATCTGGTCAGCCGATAGTGGTAAGGCAGTAGCATCATGGAACAGCTTACCGTTAAACCTACGCAAACGGGCTTTCAGCTCAGATGAAAAGCCACCGGTATCCATCTTCTGCCATAGGTTTTGCAGCGCATCTGGCAGAAACTCTCGAAGATCAGGCGCGGCATACTGCCGCAGCATACCGGTAAATGAATCCTTCGGAATCAACCCTACGTCTTCGGAGAACATGGTAAACAGGCAGCGCATCAGAAATTGCGCCACCGTATCAGGCGCATGTCCAGCCCGCTCCAATTGGGTCGATACACCAGCCAGATAGCCAGCCAGTTCGCGGGTCACCCGTGCCGACCGCCGGCTTGGGTCCAGTTCACGCGGTTCCAGAAAAATCTGGCGCAGCATTTCTCTCGTACTCTCCTGCTCCAAAGCTGACAGATACAGCCGGTAGCGCGTCTGGTCAGGGAAAGGGATAAAAGAATCACCGACACCGGCAAAGTTGCTGTAGATGTCAATGCAGTATCCCACATCAACCACCAGCACAAACAGCGGCCGGGGTTCATCAGCCGGGAGCGCACGCACATAGCCGAGAGCCTGCTGGCGGGCGGCTTCCATCATCTGCCCCCATTTGGTTGTACCCCGCACGGCATGTCCTTTCCGGCGTTTTTCCGGAGCCAGACCTAGTTCAGCCCGTTCCACCGCCTTCTGCTGGTCGGGAGTCTCTGTGCCTTGTTTTGTCTCCAGCACAAAACAGCCACGCTTGTAGAGGTCTATACGTCCAGTACTCTTTTTTATGCCATCGTTGAATTCTACGGCTCTTTCCAGCACGTAGGCATCCTGAGCGGGATTGTCGGTAGTGGGGTCAGGGCGGGGTACGCCTAATAAATCGCAAAGGTCTTGTAAAAACAGGCCGTAGTTGGCGCGTTCTGCTCCGCCAGCAGGTTTCCAGCGGGATTCAAATTCGGTAAACGTCACAATAGGTAATGGAATAGCCGTGTGTTAAAAGCGACAATATAGTGACTTGGCTAAACACTGGAAACAGAATTTTCATACTAGAGTTGCTGAAGGCCATCGTCTTTACTAAACTGCCCCCGATCTATAGACTCATACACCTCTTTCTTGCACTTAAAAAGCTCTGCCCACGCTAAAAACTGCTACTTTTGGGATTGGTTTACGTTCCCAGACAGATTTTGTCACAGAATGGTACTTCTGACAGGTGCCTGCTTAATCGGATCACTGACCAAAAACAGGTATATGCTGGAAGTCTATTATATTTTATCGCAGGAGCTAATCGAGCAAAATGGTCTCACCCGAAGTGGTTACTGGGCTACTAGTCTGGAGTTCAACACGGCCGTGGAAGTGAAACTCTCCCATAGTAAACAACCCGAACTGGTTATAGCCGTGCGGAATGAACCTGGCTTACAAGTAGGTGTTTTTATCCAAATAACTAACGGAAGCTGTGCCACCGTAACCTATTGTTCGGCCCGGCTGGCGGCTGATGCGATTTTAGGTTTATGACCGACTTCACTGAGTAGGGCCCCAGCCTGTGTTTTGGAAGCCATCAGGCGGCTTTTGCAGACTTCACATAGGATTGGCCGTCCCGTTAGCTCAGAATATAAAGCACCCTAATTTCAAGTTTGTTCACAAATACCTGTTTTAAGTTGAGTATGGTACTGTATGGTTGTGTTGAAACTCCGGTTACGCTGTGGCCGGTGTTTTCATGATTTCCCGGAGGGTTACCTTCTATTTACTACGCTTTCTTTGTAACGAGAAGTTCATCAGTTTATCACTAGGTTTGGAAAACCCGGTTGCGCTGTAGCCGGGTCTTTTTTTTATTCGCATTGGCTCGCCTATGGTTACCTCCCGCTTAACAACGGACAAGGTCTTTAGCCGGGCAACGATAGGCTTTATACGACGGCGAGATAAGATCAGCTCAATCCCATTAAAAAGGCAAATGGCGGCATGGTTGGGAGAGGGTTGCTCTAACCAGTCGATGTGAAGCGGGTTCACCAGCGCAGACTTATTGATCCGAATGAAGTTACCCAGGTTCCGTTCAAACCATTTCAGCGTCTGCGTAATCAGGCTAGTCTCTCCGCTTAGGAAATGGACTTTGGTATAGTTGCCATAGCCTTCTATCCAGATAATCGTGTCGGTGTCTACATTCCTTTTGTACCCGATCAGATAAATCGTACCCATATACGGTTAACTCATAGTACAATTTGACCATACAAGGTAAATGTAGATGTTTTAGTTTACTTTTTATAAATACAAATTCTGGTTTTTCATTTAAAAGATGCTGGATAGCCGAGCGCAGCTAACAGGTAAGCGACAGATATGGAGGAGTTGGTTATATGTTTACCTCGGCTGTTTCAAGATATCTTCCCATTGCGCCTGCAACATGGCCATTTGGCTCTGAATAGGTTTACCGTCAAAAGCAGCTACCGGCAGTGACATACAATGGCCATCTTGATCTTGAAGGTTTACATAGAGGATTGACCAGCCCTCAGCGACCAACCGGTTCACAAATTCCAGCGCTCCATCCAGGTCTAAATCGCGGGAGCCGTAGATAAACTCCCGCTGAGGAACCTGATCTTTGCAGGTTAATAAGGTAAGATATACCATTTGTAGGGAGTTTTACATAGGGGTTAGGCATAAGCCGTAAGCAGTTTTACTTAACCGCTAAACTCTACAAAGGCAATATAGTTTATAGTTATTTTCCTTAGGGCTATTTTAGGTCCATCGGCAGTTCGGCCACATCCAGCCAATATTGTTTAATTCTGGCCACCATTGTTTCGGTCTCAGCGGCAGATCGCGGCTTACCCATAAAGGCATTACTGCCTTTATCATAACACTGCATTACCTCTTCCGGACTGGCGCTGTGCGCCATCATTATAACGGGAATACGTCTGAAGTTTGGATTTGTTTTGATGAAAGCTAAAACAGCCAGCCCTTCCGCCTTGCATACATGCAGGTTTAGCAGAATCAGATTGGGGAGCCGGGGGCGGGTAACATCCTGAAGATTATCGAATAAACTACTTCCGCTGACAAAGCCAATTACATGGCAGTTACTACATTGTTTCTCCATTTCGTAATGGAGGAGTTGCCGATCATCATCCTGATCGTCCACAAGGTAGATGATGGGGTCTCGAATGGAACTCATTAGGTAGGTTAAGTTAGGCGGTTACTCTACAAATATAATTTTTTAATTTTCAGGATGATATGAAAGTAGGTAAATAATCTGGCCGTAATTTATTAACAATCTGATAGGTAACTATGTTGTTTACGTCAAACAACGCTTGCCGACGAGGCAGGCTGAAACGTTATGAAGATGAAAAAGGTAATGATGGCGGCTGCTGTTAGTGCCGCCCTGATGTGGTCAGGTACAGTTTTTGCCCAGGCCGTGCAGGAGGCTAAGGAAGCCAAAAAAGAAATGAAGGCCGAAAAGAAAGTGGCCAAGGCCCAGAAGAAACTGGAAAACGCCAAAGAAGATAAGGGGATTGTGGGTATCACCAGCCCCAAAACCAAGATAGAAAAGGCCGAGAAGAAACGTGAGAAGGCCATTAAGAAGGAGATCAAGAGTGACGCCAAGGATCTGAAGGCGAAAGCCAAACGCAGAACCAAAAAAGCTGATAAAATTGTAACTCCTAACAACTAATCTCGCACAAAAGACCAGCCGGTGGCAATCGTATGAAAGCCACCGGCTTTTTTGTTGAAGATCTGTTCCCTCACAAGCGGTGAAGCGGCTACTGTTCTTTAGACCAACGATTACGAATCTGTCTGCGGATCATCCAACAACCCGAATCCTCCAGCGTCCATTTTGGACGTAAATGCTCAAATAAAAGACAAACTCCGGGTGTATAGGGTACTGGTAGTGGATTAAGGCATCCTGCGTACGAAACCTTATTTCCTGGCTATCATAATTCCTCTCATCGTGCTATTACAAACACTCCTTAACCAGTTCAATGGATTTTTACATAGTTTAGAAAAAACCAATTTTGGTTCGGGCGACATCTGGCAGGCACTACGAGGCAGCACCAGCCTGGCGACAACCAATCTGTTACCTCGCCCTTAGCGGCTCTATTGAGTTTAGCTTCTGCATGTTATATTTTTAGGTTAAATATTGGCTCCTAAATTCGTCAGCATGGACCCGCATGATCATAGAGAAGACTCCTTGTCCGACATCCAGAAAGCTCTCTCTGAAGCAGTCGTTTTCAATCAGACCTACAAGGTAGGGGATCGTTTATGGGTTCGCGATGGGGTAGGTGGCCAATTTCAGGCCACCTTGGTCAGTCCGGCCAGAGTTCTGGGTTCAATCGCTGTCATTGAGATCAAAGAGCATCCGAAATGCATCTTTGTAAAAGACATTCTTTAATAAAGCTCTGTTTAGTTGACCGTGTTGTACCAGGCAATTTCTAGTTGCCTGAACAAATACTGCTTTAAAGCAGTTAGAACCATATACGTTTGATTTTGCATTTTATCTTTCTTGAGCAGTATACGTCTTTTTGTACTCTACTTGCGCCTGATGAATTGCTTCCGACTCGTCTTTAAGCAACAATCATCATGGATCACCCTACTGAGGGAGTTTTCTCCCAACACCAACCACTTCGCCAAGACGCTTATACAAACCAAAGCGAGAACTCACAATCTCCCTTTAAGCAACTCTCCCAGACAATAGCAAGCCTACAAGACAGGAATGAATGGTCAACCTATCGTTTAAGGCAAATGATCGCACAAATTGACGATATATTGGAAGGAAAGTAAACGCTGTTTGAATTTCACTTCCAAGACCATTTGGTTGACTCCTTAGAATTTGTTTATGCTGTACTCGTATAAACCTCACCGTGTCCAATAATTTTTGCTACATCAACAGGTGGTTAAATTCTGACTACTCAACTACTCTAAAATGGATGATTGGGGCTTGGCTCATAAAGCTTATCAGGAGGCTAATGCCTTCAATCAGCAATACAAGGTTGGCGACACGGTATTTGTCCGAACGGCTCATGAATTCATCTATGGTGGTTTATTAGCTCGCCCGGCCATAGTTTTAAATAATGAAGTTGTGATCCATCTTCAAGGTATACCAGAGTGCTTTTTACTAAATCAAGTCCTTCCTAAACCGAAGTAAAGCAATCGCTGGTTTCATTGGTCAGCAACTCGATAATAAGTTTAGAAAGCGACATGTTAGCAAACAATCGCGTCAATCTATCAACTCAACTTTCCAGTTTGTCCTCATATGTTTCTTAACGCCGGTACTGAATCCGACACGGCAGGCCGTAGCGGTCAATCCAAACCCGGTCTTTGCTACCGCTTGGCTGCATAATCCAGAGGTCACGCTTTAATAACTGCAAATTTTCGACGTGAGCGGTGACGGATTGCTTTGAATGCGTCAAAATGAACGATAGCTGCTTCGTTCATGTACAAGTTCCTGACCTCCGTACTTGCAATCCTCTTTACCAACCCCATCCATTCGGATCGTGAGTTTGCCGCCAGCGAAGTGATGACAGCCGTCCTGCTGATGATGGCCTCTATGCTGCTGGTTGGGCTGTTACTTTGACATTTATTGCATATCTCATTGAATTTTACTAATCTTCCCTCATCGTAAGGGTGTAAGTACAAACTCTCTACAGCAGTTATCCTGCACAGTGTCAGGAGTGAAAAGCCTCCCATAGAGGCAACTTAGCTCGGCATTCACTATGGTGATTTTATAGGTCAACTTACCACACTATGGCTTAGCAGGTGACAAGAATATGCTTGATTTCACTGAAATAAGTACGACATAAAAAGTGCAAATCTGACTTGATATTGTTCAAATAAATACAAAAAGTACGACAAAACTTTCGCATATTTACGAGTTAGCAGCAACCCGTGTTGACAGTCCGTACATTTTGATTGACTGCAACCTTATCCTTTGACAAACGACTTCTATGGTTTGACTTTTGTAGTCAATCGCATCAATACTCACCAAAATTAGAGACATGGAAAATATGAACGGTATGAGCTACAAGAAATTCACAGTGATGATGATTATCTCTTTCATCATTATGTATGTCGTAATGTTCTTAAATGTCGACAGCATTGAACATTATCACACAAGTACGACAAGGATTTATATGGCAATTTTGATGATTGCTCCTATGGCAATAGTCATGATGACCATGATGGGAAAAATGTACCCAAATAAAAGGACAAATACAGGAATTATCATTACAGCAATCATTGTTTTTATTGTGACACTAGCCGCACTACGGACGCAAACGCCTATCAGTGATGTACAATATATGAAAGCAATGATACCTCATCACTCATCCGCAATCTTGACGAGTAAGCATGCTAATATTAAAGACCCAGAAGTAAGAAAATTGGCGGACAGCATTATTGCTGCGCAAGTTCGAGAAATTCAACAGATGGAAACTATACTGAACCGGATGAAATAAGATAATTCCGACAGAATATTAAGTTTGCATTACGCGACAAAATAGGGTATGCTGCTAACATTGCATTGGCAATATGGCGGGTGACGACTATATTCTCAGCTTTTTATTCATTAATCGGCTTCGGTTTCGTCAGACGAATAATGCCGAGCAACAGAATAAACAATGAGCTTTTGTATCTTTAACCAGCAGCGGCACCGGGCAGACAGAACTCAGAATACCGCCACATCGCCAATGCTTCAACGTTGTCCAAACGCTAATGCTTGAAAAGAATTCGACGGGGTAGTAATAAATATAAGTATTTATAGAGGAGAGCGTTAGTCTGTAATATCTTCTACAAAACTTGTGGTTGGAAGATTATTGTTACTATGATTATTGAAGTACAGCTTAATTCTCTCCTCTATAAGGGATGCACCGATCCATTACAGACCGGTGCGGGTAATTACTTTGATCTTCTGCCGCGCTGAGTGACAAAGCGCTTAACCACATAGGTCATGTTAGCCCACCCCGGCAAACTGCCGTTGCTGGCCCGAATGCCGACCGTTGTATGGCTTTGCTCGTCCTTTGACTGATGGACAACATAGCTCAGGTCTTTTTTGGGAAAGAAGTCCCGCGCAGCTTCCGCCAGAGCGAGCGGCAACGTCTGTTGCTCAAACTCCCATGTCGTCACTACGCCGGGTTGCCCTAATGGACTTGTGTAAGTGTCCTGATACATGCGGCTGTAATTGTTTTGAATAAAGGCCACCACGTCCTGAATAGTGGCTACCTGTGCTGCAATCATCGTCATTGTTTTGAGAGTATTGATTAATCAAATGCTACGCCGGTAATCTGTGCGGCCTTCCATTTGGCATCAGCCGTGATTTTCCGCTGCCAGCAGCGGCCAGCGCGTGACCAGTTAAAGCCAGACTTTTTTAGCTGGTCAATTACAGTCTGCTCCGGCTTTTCATCGTGCATAATATGGAGCCGGTCTATGTCGTAATTCAGCACCACAGACCCGCCCTCAAAGGCGAAAACCTGCTCACCATCGCACTCGCGGCCCTTGACCTGCTTGGCTTCAAGCTGGGCGATACGCTTACGCAGCCGGTTTACTTCAGCGTTGTTATTGGTCAGCTTGTAATCCGGAAAACCAATCCGGCCCGCAAAGTCCGCCGTCAGGAGTTTGGCAATTTGGGGCTTGGTGAAGCCCATTTCCATCAGCCGCTCCGTTACCTGCTCACCCTTGCGGATGATCTTGTTGGCTTCTTTCATCCGCTCCTGCTGGTGCATTCGCTCGTCCATCTTCTTGCGGGCTTCATCAATCTCCGACAGGATGGTGGAAGCAGGCTTTAGCCAGCGCGGAGCCCTGGCCAGAAAGCGCTCCCGCCATTCGATGAATTCTCTACATCGTTTGTCTTCAATGTTATTAGCCTTCTCTGCTCGGCGCGTGGGAAACTTGCTCGGCCCGACAATCATGGCTGAAATGCAGCGGCCTTTCGCATAGAGCCATACCCGCAGCAAGCTTTCATATTTTTCCTGATACGATGCAATCAGCGCGGGTAGCTGTTCTCTCCCGTATTCGCAGGTAGCCAGTGAAGTCAGATAGGCTATGTCTTCGTTTAGCTGCCGTTCCTCACCGGCAATCAAATCAGTGCCGCGCTTTTCCGGCGAAAATGACGTGTGCCGGTGCGCGTCGATAGCTAACTGTTTTAAATGCTGTAGTGAAACCATAAATGGTAGTATTAATATTAACCTATTGAACACAAGAAGCCCGGTTATCGCTGTTTGTGGTCGCGTCGTCGGGCTGATAGTAGCTCTCAGTATATTGGTATTTGAGCATCAGGGTTTGTTCGTAGCAGGCTTCCGCGTAGGCCAGCCAGTCCAGCCCGTAGGGTGCTAAGGCTCTGGCGTAGCTCAGCAGCGCCGTATCAATCCGATTTTTGGCCAGCCTAAAATTTTCTTCGGCTCCTTTGCGCGGTTTGGCTCCGCTCATTATATCCTGTGCGATATATTGCCGGTAGGCATCTGTGCCTAAAATTCGGTTTTTTATTTCGTCTCCGGTGCAGGCGCAAACATCGCAGTACAGCCGGTGCGCGGCTTCAAAAAATTCATGTGCCTGTGTTTTGCTAATTGTTTTCATCGGTAAGAATAGTAATGGTTATAGGAAAAGAGCCGGACTTGCCGGCCCGACTGACTTATTTGTTAATCATCCGGCGCGGACAGATCAGCATTGGCCCATAAACGGCGTATCTGTCGTCATTGCCTCTAAGCAGCTTTAGCTCACGGGCAATGTAGGTAGCGGGTCGGTTGAACGCTTTCCCCTCTGTGGTAGCGATCACGGCGCGTTGAAAGACAACCACTACCCGGTTAGTACCGTAGTCCACCCTGTCCTGATGGCGGGAATCCAGTATGTTCCAGTCGCTACTCAGAAAATGCTCCAGCTCATCCGGCGCAAACCCTTCTTTGTCCAGCGGGCGTATTTCCTGAATCACGCCATCCGGCCAGACCACGACTGGCCCCCGGTAGAAAATGCCCTGTGAGTCGTGGCAGACAACCTCACCTGTAGGCAGGTTGATCTCGGCGTGGTACTCTTCGTCGTAGACATCCAGCAGTGGAGCGCCCAGCCCGGCATGAGCTGGCATTAGGTCGGTATCATCTTCCGGATAAGTGGGTTCAAGATCATCGGGAGTCAGTTCGCAGTCTTCCGGCAGTTCGTCCTGGGCTTTGGCCTCTGGCCCTTCATCAGCCTGCGCCTGTTCCTGCTGATCGGCATAAAGCTGCTTGACGGCCGCGAAACTACCCTTCGGCCGGGGCGTCGGCAGACCGAGAAAGTCCGCAATACCCTGCCACGTCTCAAATGCCGCGTTGGGCATTCCGATGGCTTTAGCGAATGATGGGGCGGTGTCGTACTGTACCGGATTTGGGATCTGAATTAAGGTTTCCATGTGCTGTTTGTTTTGAGAGTTAGAAATATTTAGAGGTAGCACAGCCGGAGAATAACCGGCTGTGCTGTGTGAATTCAGTCAACTAAATACTGTTTCAGGTTCCAGTCCTGAATCAGTTCATCAAAGGCAAAGGCTTCGGGCTGGCAGTACTTGTATTCTTTGCCGTGACGGTTTCGGCCGTACAGCGACGGTATGTAAACCGTGTTTTCCTGCATCAGAATGTTAGGCTTGAATCCTTCGATGTGATCGCAGCCGCCGTAGCAGTACAGGTTTTTAGCCGGTCTGTGCATATACGCTTTGAAAAAGTCAGTGGCACCTAAACAAACGACTGACATATAAGCGTAATTAATTGGCTGGTTATAGGCCTTAACTGTGCAGCAGACTTCGTAAAAACTGCCGTATGGCGTGTTGCAGTTGATGGTAACCGCGTCGGAGTAGTTGACGGCGATCACCCGAACCCGGTAGCCTGAGTTCTCCAGACTGTCAACTACAGATAAGGCCGTTGCATAGTAGCGGAATCCGCAGTCCTGGGCAATGGCATGTTCTACATCTACATTGATGTACAAGTCCAGAAATTTCGTCTGTGTGTAGGCCGCAAAGTCAACCATACATTCGGGCTCACCCGAAACATACCGGCCGACATCTACAAAGTCACCATATACTGAATAGTCCAGATCAATACCACGCGCTTTAACATCCATTTTCAGCGTCTTTTTGAATTCCAGAAACTTGTTCAGTATGGCTTCATTGCCATTGATTAGCTGGTCGTTTAGCCTCTTTTTCCAATAGTCACCGCTGGTGCTGGTTTCCAGTAGCTCAAAGGGTGTCGGCGCTCCATTGGACAGGTTTTTGAACTTTGCGTTCCTGACTTTGTAGGCGTAGCGCTGGGTATATGACAAATCGTGAAATTCTTCTTTAGAAAGCTTTCTTTCCAGTTCGCTTTGTTCCTGCTTTTCTAATTGATCGAATTCGATAGCGTTCATAGTGATTAAATGAGTTAATGTTTTGAGAGTGTCAGGGTAAGTAGCACAGCCGATAACTTACCGGCTGTGCTGTGTGAATCAATAGCCAGCATCTAAAACGACGGGCTCAACTTCTGAATTTACCGGCTGTGCTGTTTCCAGCTGTGGTTTGTAGATCTCTGTAAAGATGGCTTTGACCTTTGCGGCAAGATTTATATCCATGCCTTTTATGATGCGTACCTGCATCGCGTATTCAGGAGTAAAGCCGGTATTTATCAGGTTACAGCCAGCCAGCGTAGCCCGTGGAGAAATGACAATCCGTTCATTTTTCAGTGAATTCCGAACGGTTTTGACGAACTTAAACCATTGCTTATTGGTGGCTAACTGCTTTTCTAATTTCTCATCATATTGGAATTCCAGTATTGAGAACCGGTCTAACGTTGCCGCGTCGAGCTGGTTTCTACCGACGTATGACCGGTCTGCACCGGTTCCGAAGGTATTAGCGCAGGCTACTAATACGAAGTCCTTATGCTTCTTAATCATGCCATCGGCAAAGGCGCAATACCCGTTTGCCAAAGCGCTGTTTAGCACTGCAATTACGTTCGGGTTTCCGGCGTCGATCTCGTCTAATACGAAGACACCGCCGAATTCATACGCCTGCCGGAACTGAGTGCTGATATACTGACCCGTTGCACTCATATAGCCTAACAGTTCGGCTTTAGATGTTTGAGCGCAGACCGACTGACAATAGAAATCTAGTTCTAAAGCGTTTGCGGCCTGCTCACAGGCTGTTGTTTTACCGCTGCCTGCTGCACCGACTAAAAGCAGGTTGTCACGGATTGCCAGATGCTTTACAATGTTCTCAAACTGACTGTGTACCAGTCCTTCGACTTTTACCGGCTTTTTATCGTTTACTTTTACTTCGATAGTCTGAACGGCTTTTTTCTGATCTTTTGCCAATAGTTCAACGTCACGGTTTAACTGCTCAATCAGTTCGGTAAACTGCTGCTGAACGGCCTGCATTTTCGCGTTCACAGCCTCATTAATCATAGCGGCAACGGTTTCCGGATTGATTACCGCCTGAGTTTTTAAACCGGCCAAAGCCTGAGCAATCAGCCGCGCTGTTTCGTCTATGCTATCGGTAGCCGGTACAGCCGTTTGTGTCACGGGTACCGGCTTGTTTACCGGCTTTACGTCTGCCTGTGGTTTCGGCTGTGGTGCGATCTGAACCGTTACCGGCTGTGTTGGCTGTTGTACCTGTGGAGCGGCTGTAGTAGGTGTCACAGCGACCGCCTGAGCCGCCGTCTGAACCGTTACCGGCTGGACTGGTTTCGGCTGCGGGGCCTGTTCTTTCTTTTGCGGTAACTTGCCTAACGTCTGTAGCTTATAGGCATTAATCAGCGTTCTTTGTCCGCCTTTTTCTTCGATAATCAGACCAAACGCTTTACAAATCTGATTCCAGCCATAATCAGCCGGTAAACCGTATAGCTGTGCAAATCCGGCCGCGTTGTTCTGATAATTGGCCGCGTTTGCAATGGCGGTAAATCCTGTGCTGTTAAGTTGAGCAACATTGTAAACAGCGATAGCAGCGGTGTCGTTTGGTGCGATGGTTTGAGCTGACATAATCGTTAAAGTTTTGAGAGTGTAGAAATTGAATTAGTCTGTTACCTGCATTGAGGTAGCCGGATAAAGTCTATTCGATAGCAGAACCAAACGCTTTATAAAGTCACATTTTCTAAAGCGCTCATTCGCTTTATCCGGTATAGAACCGTCACGGTTTGTTGCGTTCCGACGTTCAACGAGTTGTTTAGACTCTTACCGGAAAAGTGGTTCGCACTCTTTTTGCGCTCTCAGTATGTCAAAGCAGTTAACCTGTCAGTCAACCGGCAGAACTACCGTTGCAGTCCTGCAAACATTTCCTTCGTTGTATTTGCTGTTTCAGTGCCGAAGTGCATTGCAATATTAATATTGATATTACTATTTTGTCAATAGTGTATAGAAAAGTTTATATGACTTATTTTCTCTATTTTTTATAAAAAGCTGATTTTCTGAGCGCAAAAACAAGCATTAAGTTGAAAATTCCTTTTTTCCCTATATTGACATATCTGCTTTATTGTGTACATAATTTTCTATACTGTGTTTTCCTGTTCTCAGTGTAGATTGTTTCTGCCTGTTACCTGTAAAGACTGTTTATAGCTGTTTTCCGGCTGTTTCCGCGTTTGTTATTAGTCTGCCTGTGCTGTATGCTGTTTAGCCTGTTATTTGCGGTTTATGCTGCTTAAATCCGTTATTTAATTTGTTTTCTGACTACCGGTATACTGCCTGTTTTTAGCTGTTTTTCTTTGTTCTGTGCTACGTTCTTAGTTCCTGCTGTGTGATGTAATATTTGTGTCAGATCGCAACTGTAAAGCCGTTTTATGCCGTTTTGGCCGGCTTTGCCAGTAGTTTGACGAAACTTTGTTGGGTCAACTGCCGGCCCGACCCGTGATTCTTCGGCCGCGCTGGAAAACGACACCTATGCACCCCTTTTCAGACCTGCCTTGCTACGGCCCTGTATCACCTTGCGGATAGACCAGGTCGGGGCAACCACGTCTGAAAAATTCCCAAAAAACCATGGGTGCCTGTTATATTTTCCCGAAAGACCGGGCAATCACCACGTCAGGGAAAATTTTTTCTACAACTACCTTAATTTTCTATGTCAATAATGATATTATTTTGCAGGTAAAGCATTCATCAGATGGAGTATGATTAAGATTTCGCCCAAGCTGGCGCATCTGCCCACGATTGACATTTGCGAGGTCGATGATTTTCAGGGGGAGCTGAAAGACCTCAGTGAGAAGAATTACAAAAAGCTGAGACGGTCGCTGGAGAAGTACGGCGTCACGTTCCCGGTCTTTGTCTGGCTCAATCCGGACACGGGCCGCTACATGATGTTCGACGGCCACCAGCGCAGGCGCTTCTTTCAGGAGGAATACCCCTTCGGCTTCGAGTATCCGTATCTGGAGATTGAAGCCCACAATGAGCAGGAAGCCGCCGAAAAGCTCATGCTGTTCAACTCACAATACGGCAGCATCACAAAAGATGGCTACGACGAGTTTGTAGCCCGCTACAACATTTCAGACGGCTTTGTACGGGAGCTGACCACGCTGGATAACCTGATTGATTTCAGCCCGTCGAGCTTCAGCGCCATCGGGGCCGATGAGCAGGAGAGCAGCGACGATCCGGGCCTGTCCGATGCCGGTGAGGTAACCTACCGGGTCGAGGTGATTTGCCTGAATGAGCGGGAGCAGCAGGCTTTGTACGAGCAGTTAACTGGTGACGGCTATCAATGTAAGATTCTGACGCTATGAGTACCTGCCGAGCCTTTCACATTGTCCGTCAGTCGAAGCCCAAAAAGAGCTTTCGCGTGGCTTCGGTGATGGGTACGTTCGATTTGCAGGAGCCGGGCGTATCGGAAAACTTCGCGGGGGTGCTGGACTTTCCCCAAAACTGGAAAATCGGCCTAATTGTCGGTGCCAGCGGCACGGGAAAAAGCACCATTGCGCGGGAGTTGTTCCCTGACGCCTACGTGACCGGCTTCAATTATACGTCGGAGAGCCTGCTGGACGATATGCCCGCGCACTGTTCGGTGCAGGAGATCACCAGTATGCTCAACAGTGTGGGCTTTTCGTCACCCCCAGGCTGGCTGAAGCCTTACCATGTGCTGAGCAACGGCGAAAAAATGCGGGTTGACCTGGCTAACGCCTTGCTGTCGGAGCAAAAGCTGGTCGTCTTCGATGAATTTACCTCTGTAGTTGATAGAACCGTTGCCCAGGCGGGTTCCTTCGCCGTTCAGAAGGCCATCCGCAAGTCTGACAAGCAGTTTATCGCCGTCACCTGCCACTACGACGTAGCGGATTACCTGCGTCCCGACTGGATTTTCGACACCAACACCATGAGATTCCGTGTGCCGGAGGTCACACCGGAGCCGGGAAAGCATTATTCGACGTGGAACTGTACCACGTCACCGAACTGGCTCAAAAACGCGCATTATGGGGAGTTTTTAGCCGCTATCACTATCTATCCCACACCTTCAGTGCTGGGGCGAAAGTGTACGTAGCGACCGTAAACGATAGTTTGGCCGCATTCTGCGCGGTTATCAACTTCCCGCACCCAAAAGTCGATGCCATGCGAATTCATCGGCTGGTGGTGCTTCCGGCCTTTCAGGGCTGCGGAGTGGGTATGCTGCTGATGGACTACGTAGCCCGGCTGTATCACAAGCAGCGGAAAGTGATGTTCATCACCACGACCCACCCGGCGCTGATCCGGGCCATGAGCAAGTCACCGCACTGGATTTGCTTTGACAAAGGCCGCAAAGGCAAATACGGCAAGAACAGCAACTACAAAAACTCGTCAACTGACCGGATAACGACCAGTTGGCGGTTCAGACCATGAGACATTTATGGCGGAAGAACTGAAAGCACTGGAGCCTATAGTAACCGGTAAGCCCAGGCGAAAAGGCCGGGGCTACATCAAAATAGACTGGGCCAGAGTCGATGACATGCTTAAAGCCATGTGCGACGGCACCGACATTGCCGCAGCGCTGGGCGTCTCGGAGGATACGCTTTACCGGGCCGCCCGCCGTGAAAAAGGAATGCAGTGGGGCGATTATGCGGCCGCTCAGTTTGCCAATACCCGCGCCCTGCTACGCCAGACGCAGCTCAACAAAGCGACCGGTTATAAGCGTGTCGAAAGCGTACCGTTCAACACAGCCGAAGGCGTGGTTTTCCATCAGGTAACAAAGTTTTATGAGCCGGATACCAACATGCTGAAGTTTCTTGGTGTGCAGTATCTGGGTCAGGCAGAAAAACAGGACGTTAAACTTCAAATCGAAAATTACCGCATCGTTGGCGATGACGAGGAGAGCGCCGACGAGGAAATCTAAATGAGTCGCCCACGGAAGCGGGAGCAGGTGACGGCCAGCCGGAACGCCGGACCGTCCAGACAGAAAACGCTGGCCGCACCCACCATTGACGTGTCGCTGGTTAAGAGTCAACTGTTACGGGTCTACCATGAGCTGAAGCGGGCCAACACGCCGTATGTTATCAACTATGGCGGGGGCGGTTCGGGCAAGTCCCACGGTACGGTTCAGTATCTGGTCAGACGGCTCCTGTCCAAACGGGAGAAAATGCTGGTGCTGCGTAAATACGCTACCAGCTTGCAGGATTCGGTGATCGACCTCTTTAAAGAGATCGGTATGCCGTTCTTTGCCCTGAAGGAAGGTATTGATTACACTTACAGCACTGTCCGTAAGCGGATTGAGTTTGCCAATGGCAGTGTCGTGATCTTTCGGGGACTGGACGACCCCGAAAAGATGAAGTCCATCACGGGCATCACGATTGTGTGGATTGAAGAAGCGACCGAACTGGAACCGGACGAGTTCAAAATTCTGTCTGACCGCATCCGGGGCGAACCGCAGATTTTCCTGACCTACAACCCAATTTCGGAACGGCATTGGCTGAAGGCACGGTTCCACGACAAGCCCGACCCCCGTGTGTCGATTATCTTCAGCACCTATCTGGACAATCCGTTCGTGGGTCAGAAGTTTCGCGACGATATGGAATGGTATCGGGTCAACGACTATGACCATTATCGTATCTATGGCCTGGGCGAATGGGGCGTTATCCGGCCGGAGAACCCGTACTTTACCGCCTGGAAGCCGTCGCTGTACGTCGGCACCTGCCACTACAACCCGGCCCATCCGCTGTATATTTCAGCCGACTTCAACGTAAAGAACAGTTTCCTGTTCTCGCAGCACTACAGCCCCAACGCCATTCATTACTTTGACTGCTGGCACGGCACCCACCTGACGAATACGGAAGGCCCGCAGCCGAAGACAATGGATCTGGAGGAACTGTGCAAGCAGATCGCCCAACGCTATAAGCACAACCTGATCTACTGGACGGGCGACGCATCAGGTAACAACCGCTCGGCTTATACAACGGGTAACATGAGTGCCTGGGAACTGATCCAGATGTACATGATAAAGTACGGAGCTGTGTTCTGTAACTACGACCGGGTACCCAAGTCCAACCCATCGACAGCGGCCGGGCGGCATGTGTCGAATGCGCTAATGACCTACTACGGCAAACGCATGGTGATTGACCGGCAGAACTGCGGACTGCTGATTGACGATATTGAACGGATGCAGGCGACGGCGGACGGTAGTTTGGACAAAGTGGACGCCAACAAGCAGAACTACGGACACGTAGGCGACTGCTTACGCTACGACCATTATCATTTTGAGTATCACACCTATCAGATGATCGGGGTTATCAAAAAAGCGGCTTGACGAATTATTAGTTTAAACTTAGTCACAAAAAATCACATATTATACTTGAATCCTATATGTTACCCGCTGTATAATTGCGGTACAATAGCCCACCTCTCCGGTGGTTTTTATGTAATCGTCTTGTAATCAGTAATATTACTTTTTTACGCATGAAGCATAGGAAAACTATTACTATTCTGGCCGTATTACTCGCCTATTACGGGTCAGGATTATTATTGATGTGGCCGCTGGGGCTACCCGGCTGGGCCACCTTCAGCGGGGCGCTGGCAGCGCTGCCGCTGGCCATTGTGTTGCTGCTGCTGGCTATTGCCCTCACGGCCCTGGTATTGTTGCTGCTGGGTATTTCCGCCCTGATACTCGCTTCGCTGCTGACTCATCTGTTTCTGACACTCACCGACGAAAACGACACGCTGAGAGCATGGAAGGAACGACGTTTGACGCGGGCAACCACAACCACCTGACGAGGCTGCTGATCGAGGCCGGGGAGCTGATAGCCGCTGACATGGAGCATTTACCCTGCCCGGAGCGCATCAGCGTACTGCGCTGCATCAACGAAGCGCTGGTACAACAACTCAGGCTGAGTGACCGCAGGAGCCGTCAGCCGCAGCCCGGCCAACTGGAACAGACCTTACGCCGTCACCTGACGCGCAAGGGGCTGGAGCAGAAAAATCAGTTTAACAACCTAAAGGTAGCTGTACAATGACGAACCCTTTCCGTTCCGTTATTGGTCTGCGTGGCGTTGACCAGACGGCCGCGCTGTGGATCAATGATTTGCCGGGTATGAGTACCGAGCTGGTCGAAGACCTGTCAGTGCCTTCCGATAAAACAGAAGACGACGACCCGACCGGCGTAAAATCGGTGTGGGAGCGCCTGCACCGGCTATGTTACGAGCGGCTGATCGGAGAAATTGAAATAGCTATCAGCAGGGACGACCATTTCCGGCCGGTGCTGGCCAGAACGCAAACCCCGCAGCCGGTGTACCCAACGGCTGAAATGGCGGCTGCATCGCATTATACGGGGTTGGTTGTGTCGTGCGGCTACATGCCCGACTCGCGGCTGATACTCCATAAAATGCTGTTTCTGGCCGAAATGGAAGCGCCCACAGAGGCCGATCTGGTCGTTATCGACCTGCGGGCTAAACGCCTGTTGCTGAAAGAGAGCCGGGACATTGAGCCGGGGCTGAATACGCTCTTGCTGGACGTGTCCACCCAGTTAAAGCTGATGGGTACGCCTTTAGTCTTTGTCGGCATCGACCAGCGCAACCTGCCGCTTTGGGAATTGGAACCGGTTCGCTGGCAAACCTACGCCCGCCAGGACGAGGGGCCCTACAGGGTGCAGCCTGCCGCTTACACGCTGGCCGATAACCGGCCGGTGCTGGCATCAGACGTAATGCCGACCGGCGTGTTTGTCGATGCGACGCATGAGCGGACGCTGGCCGACGTGCTGGAAAACTATCAGGCGGAGCTGCGCACGGCGTATCTCTACCTGCTGGGGTCGATCACGCTGACCGACAAACTGGCTTCGCCCAACCTGACGCTGTACACGGCCTCCAACCGGATGTTTACCGATGAACTGGAAAACCGCTTTCTGTCAGACGCCCGGCGGCTGCTGGCTCCCGTAGCCAGACGCATGTACGCCGACCTGACCGACTCGCTGGTAGACCGGCCCGACGATAGCGATCTGCGGTATTATCGCGGCTCTTACGTTTGACGTATAATATAAACCGTTAGTAAATATTAACCTCAATATTACCATTGCATGTTTACCACCAATGCCGATGAAGCCATTACAACCCTGGGGCAAATCCGGGGTGGTTTGCTGACGGTAGAGCAGAAAGCTGACGAGGAACTGCTGGACGTAGCCCGCATGGCTGTTCAGGAAGTAGCCGGGCGCATCCAGATGCGGGGGGAAAACACGGCCGGTCAGCTAATGCAGACCAAAAGCCAGCAGACCATCGGCCGCTATTCACGCACCCACGGGCAGCGCCGTCAGCAGGCGGGTCTGACCACCAGCATTGTGAACCTGACCTTTACCGGCGATATGATGGAATCATTTACGGCTATGCCGGATGCCACAGGCGTTGGCGTGGGGTTTGCCTCTGATGCCATGAGCGAGCGGGCCGATTACATTGAAGCTTATTTCGGTACGGCCTTCCAGCCGACTCAGGCCGAGGAGCAGTTTCTGTCGGAACAGTATCAGCAACGAATCTATAACCAACTTGACCAGCAACTCTAATGCAGTTAAATCCACTTCTTCAACCGATAAGCGAGAAGTTGCTTACAACGCTGCCGGACGGCACCCGCGCCGTTTTCACCGGCCGCGTTGAGCCGCAGTACGACCCATCAATAAAAGGGCTGAAGCTGGTGCGCGTGGAAGAAAACAACGCGCCGTTTCAGCTCAGCTTTACGCCCGATGTGCAGGTGATCTACCGCCATAACGGCACCCTGCCCAACCGCGCCGGGAATATGTACGGCACCAAAAAGGACGTAAAATTCGACGTGACGGTTACGCTGGCCTGCGCCTGCCGGAATCCGGAACTGCTGCCGGAATTCCTCATGGCGCTGGAAACTCTAAGCCGGGTGATCGTCCTGTCGGTCAGCACCAACACGCTGCAAGTGCTGAAAGAGCAGTTTCTGTACGTGCCGAGCGACAAAACACCTTACGACCCTACGCTTCAGGCGTTTGCCATCACGCTGTCGCTGCTGGGCGTATCGAAAACGATCTTTTCACAAGCTATTGAGAGTCAAGCATGAAACGACACCCCGAATTTGAGCAGGCGCTGCAAAAACAGTTGATCGTACCGGCCGTGCTGCCCAACGGGGAGCCGTTCATCCGCGACGGCATCCAGTTCTATCAGGCGGCAGAGAACGGGCTGGCCATGTACCAGGGCCGATTCGTGGTCTTTGCCGACATCACCGAAAAGCACGACCGGCTGAAGCTTGACAGTGAGCTACTGGACGCTTATTTCAGGTTTATGGCCGAAACCGACATGAAACTAATGTCGGGGCTTTTGACCATGAAGCCCGACGAGATTCAGGCGATTCTCAACGAGCGCTACATTCTTACCCAGCGTAACCAGCAGCGGCTGAGGCTTTACGACGAGTGTAAGGAGTACGGCATCGGCTCCCAGGTGGGGCGGGTTTTTGAACTGGCAAGTGTGTGGTTCTTCGCCGAAGACGAAGACCCGGCCGTGTACGACCGCGACAAGGCCGAGCGGTTTTTGAAGATCTGCTACAAGTACATGGAGCTGTATAGTTTTTTTTTACACATGCAGTTAAGCCAGTTCGTGCCCTTAGCCGCGCTCTCGAACGAGGTTACCCGGAAGTCTATCGAAAATTTACTGGAAAGCGCTCAGACGGACTTTTTGGATTTCGGCAGAGCTATCTTGCTGAGCAGAACCAGCGGGCTAAAGACCGCTACGATTTCCTCTTTAGAGTCACAAATGGAAGCCCAGAAGGCATACATCGGCTCTTACGCCTACCTGTTGCGGAGTTCCACGACTTCATCAGCGCCTGGCTCCGAAAGCAGCAGCGGGACATAGACGCTATCAGGCAAAACCAACCTAAACAATTTCTCAACTACAGAAAGCCGTTAGGCAAACCGCGTACTTAACCTATGGAAAGCCGTTTTAATGACTCCGTTGATATTGATTCCTTTCTGGCGCAGGCAGTGGACGAGTTTATCCAAATGGAAAACCTGAACGCCCGTCAGGAAACAGCCGTGCGGGAACTGGCCGAATACCTCAACCTGTGCCTGCCGCTGGAACGGCTGACGGTGGACAATCAGATGGAGTTTTTCAAGCAGTATTTTTACGTGTGTCATATTTTCCTGACCGATCTGACATCGCCCATGGTGACCTACCGGGCCGCCCGCCGGGCGTTACGATTCGGCTGTTTTTTTTATCTTCACCAAAGCGCCGACGATGTCGAACGGGTGCTGCGTAGCTGGGAGTTCTGCCACTACGTACAGAAAGTTTTGTCCAACCCGCATTCCTGTACGTTCGTGCAGGGTGTATAACCCGCTGTGTCTACTGAAGCAAAAAACATTCGCTTTCGCTTTGAGGTCGATTCAGAATTAAAACAGGTCAGCAGCGAACTGGATGTCATCATCCAGAAGACGCAGCAGCTAACCCAAACAACTGCCGGGAGTGGGGCGCAGACCAAAGCCCTGCTCCAGCAGCAGCTCCAGCAAGTCCAGCAACTTCAGGGGGCCGTTCAGCAGGCCACCCAGCAACAGGCCGTCGCTGTACAGCAGTCACTGGCCCAGGTCACCACGGCCCAGCAGGCCGAACTGCAAAAACAGGTCAACGCCCACAAGGCCGCGTTAGACATTCAGGTAATCAACGCGCAGGCTGCGGCCAAAGAAAAAGAGGCACTGGCCGCTAAGCAGGTTGCTGCCTTCAAAGCGGCCGAGCAGCAGCAGACTGATGCCGCCCGCGCCGAAGAAGCCCGGCGGCTGGATGCCGTCCGCACGGCCAATTCGATGAAGCTGGCCGATTACAAGGCCCAGACTGACGCTACCATTCAGGAGAAGCGCAAACAGACGGCGGCAGAAATCGAGGAGGAAAAGCGTAAGACGGCCGAAGCGACCGCTCAGGGCCGTATCCGCGTAGAGCAGGCCCGCAGCCTGGCCAATCAGGAAACCGAAGCGGCCCGGCAGGCGAGCATGGCCTACCGGCAGGCTATTGAACTGGATACGGATTTTCACCGGGCGCAGAACCGCGCCCGCGTATCTCAGTTTGAGGAAGCCCGTAAGCAGGAAACCATCGCTTTCCGTGGAGAAATCCAGCGGCAGAACATGGAACTGAAAGCGGCCTTGCAGGAACAGCTTATCGAACTGCGGAATCAGGGCCAGTTCTGGCGGGACATCAGATCGCTGATTGCTGCCGCCTTCGGTGTGTACGAAGTCTACGAGTTCACCAAAGCCGTTATTGATGCCAAATCGAAGGTAGATTCCTTCCGTATGGGGCTGACGCAGATGCTGGGCAGTAAGCAGGAAGCCGACCAGCTTACCCGTGAGCTATTGGACATGGCCAAGCGAACGCCTTTTGAGGTGGAACAGCTTATGCAGGTAACGTTCATGCTCAAAGGGATGGGCGTGGCTACCCGCGAACTGCTGCCGACGCTAGAGCAGCTTGGCAACATGGCCGCTGTAGTGGGTCAGGACAGACTGCCCCTGATTGCCAAAGCCTACACCGACGTTATGAATAAAGGCAAGCTGATGAAGCAGGAGATCAATCAGTTTGCCGAAAACGGCGTGCCGCTCTATGATCTGCTGGCCGAGTCGATGGGCAAAACCCGGCAGGAAGTGGTGAAGATGGCCGAAGACCATACCATCAGCTTTGAAATGGTCAAAAAAGCCATCAGGGACGCATCCGACGTAGGAGGTCGCTATTACAACATGATGGCGATTCAGGCGCAGACGCTGGGCGGTCAGATGTCCAACCTAAAAGACGCCTTCTTTGTAGCAAAAGCGGTGGTCGGTGACTATTTCGAGAACGGGCTGGGCAAAGGCGTTAAGACCATCCGTGAGTTTACCGAGCTGACGATAGGCTCCGAAGCGGCCGTCAAACGAACCGTCAACGTGATTACGGCCGGGGTAAGTGCCTGGGCTGCCTACCGCATTGCGATGGAGCTGGTAGCCGCTCAGAAGCTCATCAATGAAGGCCGTACCAAACAGCTTACGACGGCGCAGACCCTGCTGACGCTCAATACCGAGGCCATGTCGCTGGCCATGAACGGGGCTACCGGCTCGCTCCGCGCTATGTGGGCGGCACTGGCGGCAAATCCGCTGGGAGCCATCCTGACGGCCGTATCGCTGGGTATTTCGCTGTGGCAGTCCTACGCGGCCGTGACTACCGAAGTTACCTCTGCCGTAGGAGCGCAGGAGGTCGAGCTTCAGCGCGAAAAGAACTCGCTCATAGCACTGGTCGAACTGGCCATGTCCAAGAAAGAAGGCGATCAGCAGCGCATTCAGCTTATCTCGCAACTGATGGCGAAGTATCCAGAATTCTTCGCCGGTATGGATGCCGAAAAGGTCAAAAATGCCGAGCTGATTAAGATGCTGGAGAAGGTTAACGACGTGTTCCGCGACCGTATCCGGCTGGCCCGCGAAGCCTACGCCGAGGAAAAGCTGGGTGAGCGCGAAAAGGCGCTGATGGAACGGGAACGGCAGTTTTTCGAGAAGATCAAGGATGTGCTTCCCGCTGATTTTATGGCCAAATACGGGCCGGACTCGCAGAAGCTCATCGAGCTGATTAACCAGACACCGGGCATGGTGGCCAAAATCAACTCGTCCGCATTTACGTGGTTTGGCAGCGGCACCATGATCGAACAGCTTACGGCTATTCGGCAGGGCTTCGACACCATCGAGAAAGAGCGGAAGGAGCATAAACAGCGGATGCTCAACATCGAGGAGTCGGAAACCAACGCCCGCATCGAGGCCGAAGTGACCCGGCACAATCAGGTAATTGCCCAAATCCGGCAGGGTAACGCCAAAACCGAAGCTGAACGAAAGGCGCAGGCTATCCTCATTGAGCAGGAGAATAAACTGCACCATAACAACCTGCTGGCGATCACTAAACAGACTGAGGAGGAGAAAACAACCATCATCAAAAAAGAAGGCAAAAAGCGGCAGGAAGCCAACTTTCTGAACGCCCAGCAGATCGAGGTTATCCTGAAGGAAGCCAATCAGAACACGCTGAAGGAAACCAAATCCTATCTGGATGCCCGCGAAGCCGAGGAAATCAAATTCTTCAACGCCCGGAAGAATAAGATGGTGAAGGATGCCGAGGAAGCCCGTAAAGTGACGGCCGAGATTCACCAGTTTTACGACGTGCTGAGAGCTGAAGCTGCCGCCAAAGATCAGCGGGAGTTTCAGGGTAAGATAAAAGCGGACATCGACAGCCTGACAGAGTTCTTCGGTCAGCGCTCAAAAGAGCTGGTGATCGGTATTGAGGCCATGCTGGGCAAGGAGCGCGAACGCTACGTGTATTCGATTGCCGAAGCGAAAAAATACCAGAAGGAGGTAGCCAGAATCCAGCAGGAGATTAACGAAGTCACCGAGCAGAACGAAAAAGCGGCTATTGCCGCCCGTAAGAAGTCCCTGCAGGAAGTCTTTAGCTTCATCGGTGAACAGGGCGGTGTGCTGGGCGAGCTGGCTAAGCAGGCCAGATACGTCGTTACCAATCTGGAACTGCTCAGCGGCACATCGGCCAAAGCCGCCCAGGACAACTACGACCGGGCTAAAGCCGCGCTGCTGTGGGCGCAGACCGTCTATAACGAAGCCGACCAGCAGGGTAAGGTCAGAATCAAGCAGGCCGAACTGGATCTGGAAAAGGCGGCCGGGAAACGGGATGAAGCCGTGCGGGCCGCTAAAGAAGCCGAGAAAGGCATGGTGATGATGGCGCTGGAGCTGGGGCGGATGCTGGCAAAAGGCATTGCGGACGGTATTGCCGACGGCTGGCAGTCGATGGCCGAGTCGCTTCGCAAGACCCGCGATGTTGTCGTGGACTTCTACGAGGAGATCATGGCGCTGTCGAAGTCGGCCATGCAGGCGGAGCTGACCAACAGCCAAAACGAATATGAGGCCAAACTACGCTACGCCCGTTCGACGGTTACGGATGCCAAAGCGCTGGCCGCTGAGGAGCAGCGCATCATGGCGGACAGCTACACCGAGCGGGAGCGCATCATCCGGCAGTACTATGAGCAGCAGAACAAACTAGCTACAGACCGCAGCAGCTACGACGCCCAACTGTCGTACATCAGTGACGTGGCAGCGGCCCATGCCAATTACACCAGTAATATCGGCAGTGCCATTCAGAGCCTGCTGAAACTGGATGTCGTCGGCTGGATCGAGGGTATGGCAACGGCTCACAAAAAGAAGGCCGCTGACATGGAGATTGCTACGCTCAACCGCACAAAGCGCGAACTGGAAGCCGAAAAGTGGCGGGTCGAGCAGGGTATTGAACTGGAACGCGAACTTCTCGAAAATAAACTGGAAGCCCTTGACCAGGCGCTGAAGGCGTACCGCGATGCCAAACAGGCCGAAATGGATGAGGCCCGCCGGGCGGCTGATGCGGAGAAAAAAGAAGTGGAGCGGGCGCGGGATGCCGCCGTCGATGCCGCCGAGAAAAAGCTGGCTGCGTTCAAGGAATCCGCCCAGCGGGAGTACGAAGCCGTCAGGAAAAGCTACGACGACCAGATCAGTGCGCTGCGGGATCGGCAGAAGGCCGAAGAACAGGCGCTGAAGGAAATGTACGACTACCGGCGCAGCCTGCTGGAACAGTCCAAAAAAGACGAGATCGAAGCGGCCGGTATTCTTGACCGGGTGCGCAACGAGGCACTGGAACGCTACCGGGCTGCGGAAGTGGCCCGGCTGGAAGCTACCCGTGAGCGTATTCTGGCCACGCTGACCGACGAAGCCGAAAAGCGGCAGGTCGAGGAAGCTTACGCCCGCCAGATCGAGCAGGTACATAAGGACGTTGAGGATGCCAAGCTGGATAAGACCAAAGGCAACAGTCTGGCCGCTACGCAGATTCGGGCCGAAGAAAAAGAGCAGGCGGAACGGCTGAAAAAAGAAGAAGCTGCTACGCTGAAAGCACTGGCCGATAACTACCAGCAGCTTTTCAGGCAGCAGGCCGAAGAACGCGACGCTGTACTGGCCGAAATGAAGGAGCGGGCAAGCAAACGGGAGGCTGAGCTGAAAGACGAGATAGTAGCCATCCGGGATGAAGCCAAAAGTAAAATTCAGGCTATTGAAACCAGACTGGAGGCTGAACTGGAGCGGCTGCGGAATGAGATCACCCGTAAGGAAGCCGAAGCAACCGAGGAGCGTAAGCGGCTCCAGCGGGAATATACCGCTGCCTTCAATGCCGCTCAGCAGCAGATGTTCGAGATTACCAAACAGATCAAAATTGCCGAGCTACGCGCTGAGATCGCCCAGCTAAAGTCCAAGCGCTGGCTGCTCAATGCCGGGAAGATCAACGCGGCCATTTCCGAGATCGAAGGCATTATCCGGATGATTGAAGGCTCCAGCCTGGGGAATCCCCCGGCCAGCGGTGGCGCAGACGTAGGTAGCGGGCCGATTCAGCCCGACCCACTCTATCAGGAGGTAATCACGCAGCCCCGAACGCCGACGGATTCCACCGGCAGGCCGATTGCGCCGGTCGATATGCGCAACGGTCAGCCCATCAGTCAGGCGTATTCGGCGCAGGGCCATCCGGTCGTGATTACCTACAATGCGTCGGGTAAGCGGATTGTCGTCTACGACCAGTTCGGCAACAGCTTTGAGGTGGCTTACGCGGACGGTTATAATACCGTGACCGGAGAGCGATTCTTTAAAGGTACGGAGTATGTCGAGCGGGGCAGTTATCCGAATGGTGTAGATACGATTCCGGCATGGCTCAACGAAGGGGAGCGGGTGATTACCACCGAGGATAACAAAAAGCTGGGCGGTATGTCGAACGAAGAACTGGTTCGGCGGGCGCTGGCCTTCGATGATCTGCGGCTAAGCTGGCAGGACATCGGCGGGCTTTCGCTGCCCGACGTGGCCAGCCTGCCACCCGCTCCGCAGGAGGTGCTGATCGACCTGTCGGAATTGAAACAGGAGTTGCAACAGCTTCGGGAGGATTTTATGCGTAAGTCGCTTGTTAGTATTAATATTGATGAAAAAGGGTTTCTTTTGCAGGAGCGTTCGGCACACGCGACGATTGAACACTATACCAGTCTTTTTTCGCGATAATGATTCGGGTACTGTTGGACGGTCAGGTGGTGGATGCTCCGATGGGCATTGACCGCCTGACATTGAAAAAGGTTCGGCACCCGCTATACTGGGGACTACTCTACCGGCGTATCGGCTATGCGCAGGGCATGGGAGAAGTGCAGTTCACCGACCCGGCAGCGGTGCGACTGCTGCACGACCGTTTTGAGCGCTACGGCGTTCAGGCGGAAACCTCCTACCGGATGGTGACCGATTCGGGCCGGGTGCTGTACGATGCCTATGTCGATTACAGCACCTACCGCTACCGGGCGGGCAGCGTCAGCGTCAACTTCCGCGATGAGCCGGTAAAGACTGGGCTGGAAACGCGCCTGACGGCCAGTTACGCCATTACGCCGACCGGTAGTATCCGGCTAACCGGCCAGCCCATCAGCGGCACGGCTCAGTTTGTGATCGGCCGCTCTGAGGTCAACCTGTCGGCGCAAAGCTGGCAACCATTTGCCCATGCCTTTCCGCTCCAGCGCAAAAGTGACCGCCAGCAGGCGGTTCCGGGAATGCTTCAGAATGTGCTGAATCCTTTCGCCGGAGACAGCGCCATCTACCGCAACGATACGGGCCAGTCCGTGCGGCTGCGTATCACCGGTTTTATCCGGTGCAGCGTCCGGGCCAGCCACAACATTACGGCGGGGATGGGCTACACGCTGACGCTTCAGAACGGCTACCAGACGAGTCAGGCGCTGACCACCCATTCCATCACTACCAGCTACAGTGAGGTGTCGGCCGCGCTGGATGCGACCGTCGATGTACCGGCCGGGGCGTCGCTGACGGTAGGCTGGGTCGGTACGGAACAGGTCACCAGCCTGAGCGTACTCTACCAGCCTCAGACCGAACTGGCGCTATCCGAACCGCTGACCTATCCGGCAAGCGATTGTCCGGCCATGCCGGTCTATGATCTGTTTGCCGCGCTGCTGAGCCGGTTAGCCCCGCCGGGCGGCCCCGCGGAAATGTCTTTCAGGAGCGACTATTTCACCAAAGGGAGGGGAAAGACCCTGTACATCACCAATGCGGCCTGTCTGCGTGGCGTTTTGCGGCCGCTCACGGCTTCGTTCAATAGCCTGTTCACCGGCCTTAATGGTATGCTGAACCTGGGTCTGTCGCTTGAAGGGAATACGCTTCGGCTGGAACCGAAAGCTGACCTGCTGGCCGATGGGCGCATTACCATGCTCGATGAAATTACCGAAGTCGAATACAGCGTCAACACCGACTGGCTGGCCTCGCAGGTAAAGACCGGCTTTAAAACGTGGCGCGGGGAGTCGCTGCTGTCAGCTACCGAAACGGCCGGAAACGCTACGTTCAGCACCGGCATTACCACGCTGCGCAATGAACTGGATTTGCAGTCGGAGCTGATCGCGTCGGGTACGCTCATCGAGGAGAACCGGCTGAAGCAGTTCGACCCCAAAACGGCCGGGGAACAGAAAGCAGATGCTGCCGACGATGCCCTGTTTGTCATCGACACCAGAGACGGCTACGCTCCGGCTTTCATCGGTGGGCGCTACAACGAGAAGCTGACCCCGGCATCGGGCCTTGCCGCCTGGGCAAACCTGCTGACCGGCTGCGGAGAACTGAAGCTGGAAACTTACGAAGGTGCAGCCCCGACGATCCCCCGCTTAGGTGCTGATCCTCTGATTGGGAAGTACAAGGCGCTGGTTCGCGCTCCGATGCCAATGGAGCGCTACGAGCCGCTGAGTGACTGGATTGTATTTCGGGACGGTGACCGGCTGGTTAGGGGGCTGCTGCTGGAAGCCGAATGGTGGCAAGGTGCTTCCGGAGACATTGCCAAACTCTTAATTGCTTGCTAAATGTTCGACCACTTCATTCGATTCTTTACGCTTTCCGACCAGGGAAAAGCCTATCCGGACAACCGGCTGCTGCCGGATGAAGATTATCCCACGCTGCCGGTGGTGGCCGGTGACCGGCTTAGGTTTCTGGTGCCTGCCGCTGATCTGCCCCGCTGCCCGGTGGAATACCTGAGCGTCCGGCTGAAAAACCTGCGGACTCAGGCCACTACCTCCTGCGGGCAGCTCAGGCTCCAGGATGGTGAGCTATGCACCCGCATCCGACTGCGTATTAACCGGCCACCTCGCCCCGGCCAGTGGCGGCAGTTTGCCCTGCAAGGGCAGACACCCGACCGGAACGGCATTATGCAGCCTATCAGCATCCTGCGTACCTTTACCGGCCAGCAACCCGCCATCGAGGAGTACATTGAAGCTATCCGGCAGCATTTTCAGGATTATCCCTACACGCCGGTATCGGTAGACCGCTTCGGTAACGAACTGCTGATCCGGGTATACCACAGCCGTTACTTCCGCCTGGGCAATCAGCCATTGCAGATTGCGCTGGGCGAAAACCGGCTGCTCAACACCAACCAGCCCCGGTTGACGGCATCGCTGGCCGGTACGCAGCAGCGCCCTGCTCAGGACAGCTACGAGGTACTGATTGGTTCCGACATTGAAGCCGGAAACCTGTTCACGCTGGCGGGCAGCAGCTATACGGCCAAAGCCGGTGACGCCCCGGCCGACGTACTGAGCGGTCTGGCCCGCTCCGGCGCTCCCTTGCAGGGTAGACGGCTATTTGTGGCTGAAAACAGCACCGTTTTTGCGAAAGCAGAAGGTGGCACTGCTACACTGGTAAACCGCAACAGCCCAACGCTGGAGCTGCTATACAGCCACAGCGAGAACGGTAATGATCTCTACACGGTGGTAGTGGGCGCGGACGTACAGCCGGGTAATATCTTTCAGATAACCGTACCGGGTCAGCCGACAAAAACCAGAATTGCGCAGGCAGGCGACACGGCCGGGGCGATAGCCGCCTTCTTCTTCAACTACGGCGACCGGCTGGCGGCACCTTCCGGAACCTTGCCTGCCAAAGCGGTTCAGGCCGGTGTACGCACCATTGCCAACACCAACCAGCCGCAACTGCTTTTGCTGAACAAACAGCGCCATCCGGCTACGACGGTATCGACCTACAACGTCTTTGTGGGTACCAGCATCCGGAAAGGCAACGTGTTCGTCGTGGGTGACCGGCGCGTAGTAGCCGAAGATACCGATACCGTCCTGACCATTGCCGAGAAGCTGGGCTATAGTGGCTACCCGTTTCAGGTCGAATTGCCGGGCGGGGTACTCATCGAGGCTATAGGACTTCCGGAAGGTATCATCTTTAACAGCCAGACCATGCAGCTTAGCGGCCGGGCCGTTAAAGCCGGTACGTATCCGGTGGTCTTTAAAGCGGTCAACGGCCAGGGCAACACGCAGCAGGCGGTACTGACGCTGACGGTTAATGAACTGCCGGGTTCACCTCTCCGTGCCCTGACGCCGAACTGGAATCCGCAGACCGGCCGGTTCGTTTCGCGCTATGGCGGTGGTGACGGTACACCGGTACGCTTCTCCATGCCGGGCTACGCCTACTTTCAGGATTCACCGGAATTCATTGTGCCGGTGTCGGCGCGGCAGCAAACCCAGTTTTACGTCGGCTATATTCAGTCCGGCGTCGGCTATCATAACATTCTGGTCGATGTGGACCCGGTAGGGGGTAACAATCCGGTCGAGCCGGGCACTACCGAAGTGCCGGCCGGGGCCGTCAGCCTGGGCAATGCCGCTACGACGGCGCTGCAATCCTTCAGCTACACGCTGGACACAACCATTTTTGGTAATCTGGCCGGTGAGGCTCTGACGGTGTATGCCGCCAAAGGCTACGCCTACGGCACGGACAATATTGCCGATGTGGAACTGCTGGACGGTGCCGTGTGGCTGATAGACTTACCCCGCGTCTGTGACGTATGGGTGCCACAGCTACCAACCGGCTGCTACCGGCTGGAAATCTATAATACCAAAACCGATGCGGTTCATGCCGTCAGCAATCCGCTGGAGTTGCTGGCCAATGCCGACGATACCTCAGTAATCCGTTACGGCGACAACCACCCCGGCAGCGGACGCCAGCGCTTCGGCCATTACTATGCCGAGCCCGGCCTGATGCAGCAACTACGCCTGCCGGTGGCGCTGTCCTACCCTATGCAGCGGCAGAAAGAAGTCGTTTATACCACATTTGAAGGCACGACAGCCCGCAGTTCGGCGCAGTCCGAGCTGGAGTACACGCTGGTGACGGAAGCACAGCCGGGCGTGTTTCACCGCGCTCTGTACGCGGCTCTGAAGCATCCAGCGCTGTACATTGATGGGGAGCCGTTCTACTGCGAAGGAGAGCTGAAGGAGCTGCCTATTAACGGCCAGTACCGGCTCATGCAGAGTAGGGCCACGCTGCTGCTACAGAACAGCCTGCGGCACGACCGCGACCGGCTGGCCATGCCGGTGAGTCATACACTGTCTTTCCGGGCGGCTACCATTGAGCAGATCACCGGAGCGGACGGCCTGCTGATCGCCCTGCGCAAAGACGGCAGTTTGCTGCCGGTTAGAGCCGGACAGCTTATCCAGCCCGGCGCGTATGATCTGCTGGTACGTTGTGAAGGGGAAGACCTGTATCTGACGGTGTACCGGAATAACCGCAGCACAGGCCGTAGCTGGCTCCGGCGCAGACGGCTCAACCGGTCAGCGCAGCCCTTCGACGTGCGACCCGGCGACCGCCTTGTACTGGTGCTGAAACCGGCCGACAACCTCAGCGCGACGATCAGCCAGTTCCAGCCCGGCACCGAGGAGAGCCCCTACAGTGACGGATTTTTATTTCAACCTGAGTAGTATTAATATTACTGTATGTTTCTCTTAGAAAAGTTTTACGAAAAGGTAGACAGGAAAATACCGGATAATCGGGTAGGCATGGTGGAGCCTTCCGATTTGCGGGCGGTTATCAAAGACCTGGGCTTTCAGCTTTTCTCTGACCTCAAATCGGCAACGGCGGGCTGGTCGCCGGTCTTTGCCGTAGTGCCGGACGGTGAGCGTCGGGTGATGAAGCTGGTAGACTGGACAGGTTCGCTTGGCACCAAGCCGTTAACGGGTCTGTACGTTGGAGAAACCGGTCTGGTAGAAGACATGGCCCAGGCAGTCGATGTGCGGGGGGTAGCTGGTCTGGATGGCATGGACGGTTCGGACGGATTGCCGGGTACGCCCGGCGCACCGGGGCCGAAAGGCTGGTCACCCATTCTGGCAGCGGTAGCTGACGGTACGCGCCGGGTGATGCAGGTGGTGGATTGGGTCGGTGGTGAAGGCGCAAAGCCTGCTACCGGTCAGTTCTTAACTCCTACCGGCCTGACGACGGTGCTGGCCAATGCACTCGATATGCGCGGTGCGCCGGGAGCAGACGGCGTGAACGGTACGCCGGGAGCTTTATGGTTCAATGGCTCCGGTGTTCCGGCCACGGCTACCGGCAGCAACGGTGATTACTTCCTGAACACGGCTAGCGGTGATGTGTACCGCAAGCAGTCCGGCGCGTGGTCGCTTCAGGGCAATATCCGAGGCCCGCAGGGTACTTCCGGCACTCCCGGTACGAATGGCACCAACGGGGCAACGTGGTTCAATTCAACCGGAGTGCCATCGGCCGCTACCGGCGCAGATGGTGACTACCACCTGAATACATCTACTGGTGATGTTTCGCGTAAAGCGGCCGGTGCGTGGAGCGTGATCGGTAATATCCGTGGGCCGCAGGGAACTCCCGGCACCAATGGTACAAATGGCGCTACGTGGTTCAGCGGCTCCGGTGTTCCGGCCAGCGCTACGGGTGTGAACGGCGACCATTACCTGAATACGGTGAACGGCGATGTGTACCGCAGGCAGTCCGGCGCGTGGAGCGTGGTCGGCAACATCAGGGGGGCTGATGGGGTGGCCGGTGCTGCCTGGTACAACGGTACGGGCGCACCCTCAAACGTTACCGGTGTGAACGGTGACTACTATCTGGATACGGTGAGCGGTGATGTGTACCGCAAAACGGCCGGTACGTGGGGCATCGTCGGCAACATCAAGGGGCCGGGTGGTGGCGGTGGTGGCGCTACCGAGCCGGTTACACAGTCGATTGGTGCGTCCGGTGCCTCCACGCCAACGTTTACCGGGACGCTGACGCTGATCGGATTTGTAACAGTCACGCCCGGCAGCATTACCGACCGCGTGAAGTTGTCGGGCTGGCTGCGACCGCGTAAAGACGGTGGTACGACGGTGCGCCAGTACTGGATTCAGTGTAAGCGCAACCTGACCGGCGCAGCTCCGGCCAGCAGTGACCCTAACATCGGCCAGAGCGATTCAGGCGGCTTTTCGCTGGGAACGGCTAACTCCGATATGAGCGTTGCTCCGTTCGATATTACCGACGCACCGGGCGTAGCCACGCCGGTCACCTATTCGCTGTGGGCCAGATCGGACGGTTCCACGCTGACGGCCCGCAACTACGAGATCAATGCCCAAGTCCTTACGGGCAGTAGTGGTGGCGGCAGTAGTAGCGGCCCCGCGTCGGTGTCTGTGGCCTCGGCCAGCTTCACGCTGGCGGCAAGCGACGGCGGCAAGATCATTCCGGTTACGGCCTCCATTCCCACAGTGATAACTGTACCGGCTAACGCATCGGTCAGCATTCCGGCAGGAACAACGGTGCATCTGATTCAGGAAAGCACCGGTTTTGTGGTGGTCAATCCGGCCAGCGGGGTGACCCTGCGCAGCCGCAACGATTACCGGCGAACAGCCTGCCGGGGCGACCGGCTGACGCTGACCAAAATCGACACCAACGTATGGGATCTGTCGGGTGATCTGGCTGCTCCGCTGGATGGCTTTTCGCTGAATATGGCCTATGCGTTCTCCATGCGTCGGCTCTTTAGCGGCTACAGCCATAAGGTGCTGCATATCCGGCGCAACGGTGACAATCAGGAAACGGGCGTATTCTTTGATTCGATGGGCCGGATTTCGCGCTTTTCGCCCACGGAGAGCGACCGGCTGACGCTGGCTGAATGGGCGGGCTGGTCGGATGTCTTTGTTAAGGAGTTCTACAATCAGGCCCGCTGGAGCCATTATTTCGGACAGTACGACTGGAACATGCAGCCGAAAATGGTCTTTGATGCCAGCGGGCGGGCTATGCTGCGCTTTGATGGACAGGATGCCATGGGGATGGGCGGTGGCGCTGACTTCCGCTTTCTGCACGACGGTACAGGCTGTTTCCTGCGACTGAAGTACAGTAACGCACAGACTACCCTGAACGGAGCCGCAGTGCGGGTGCTGCTTTCGACTACCGAAGGCGGCTACAGCGGGGAAACCGGCTTTGCTATTCGCCTGAACGCCGACAACCAGCGCAGTATTTCTATTGTACGCGGTTCGAGTGGCAATCTGCTGGCCTACCGGGATGCTCCGGCTACCAGCGGCTACGAGATCGCAGAGTTCCGCCATAAGTTCGACCAGAACCCGCAGGCGGTGCTGAACCTCAACGGCAGCATCTACAGCGGAGCTTATTCGAGCGCTCCCCCGTCATCAGGGGATTCACCCTTCGGTATGTTCCTGGGCGGGCCGTACTGGTTTCAGGCCAGCGCCTTCGACTTTGACGAGCTGATAATCTTCCGTGAAATGCTTAGTGATAACCAAGTAATAGCGACGCTGTAATGAATGATTTAGACATGCCTCCGCATCCGGATTTACCGGTTGATGTAAAACGCAGAATGTTGCTGTCGCAGCACAGCCGTACCATCGACTACGCAACCCGAACGGTCGTCTTGGTGGTGCCGGTACTGCACTACAAAGTTGTTGAAACTACCGAAACCCGGCTGGTGCCAGTCCTGGGAGAACCACAGCCTGCCCCACAGGAACCGATAATTGTGGTCAACGAAGACGGCAGCACGACGGAGTATCCCCGCGCTCAGCCGGATACGGTAACCTACGAACAGCAGCAGGTAGTCACCCGGCGTGAGGAGCCGTTTGCCCTCATCGGCAAAGGTGGCAACGGCATCCGGCGGTTCCGGCTCATGGCCGACGACCGGCGAACGGTAGACATTCGCACCGGTCTGTATGCGACCTATACCGGCGAAAATAACGAGTACATCAAACCGGAGTTCACCTATCTGGATGATTTGCTGAAGCAGGGGATTACCGAGGCCGGACTGGTCGAAGCCATCATGCTGCGCAATATCGAACGAAAGAATTTTGACGGAAACACTTACGAAATTTTGGACTAATATGCCTGTACCTCTTTTAGAAGCCTCTGTCCGAAAGGTCTATAACCTCAAATACAGTTGGTGGCAACTGGAACAGTATGCCACGTTGCAAGTGGCGGGCCGGGAGTTCATCATCCCGGCCGGTTACCGCTCCGATTTTGCGTCGGCTCCGCGCTGGAGTTGGTGGCTGGTACCTCCGCACGGGCGGAGTGCGCTGCCGAGCGTAGGGCATGATTTCCTCTGTGACTACGCGCTGGTGCCGCGCCAGCTTGCCGACCAGTGGTTCTATGCCGCCTTGCAGGAAGCCGGTGTTCGCCGGTGGCAGGCATGGCTCATGTTTGCCTATGTGCGCTTACTTGGATGGGCCAGATACGGCCAGTTGGCTACGCAGTACAAAAACACTCCGAACGGATTATGAGTAAAAGAACAACAAGAAAGCAGGCTAACGGTGCCGTAGCCGCGCTGGTGGAGGCCATTGCCCGGTATAAAGAACCCATGCTGAAGCTTGAATCAATCAACACCGAAAGCGGGGTGATCGTCTACCAGACCGACGCACCCGACGGGCAGGTGTTGCAGGTGACGCTGAATGGAACCGGCTGGCCGTCGCGACGCCTGACCGGCAAAGTAGAAAAAGGACAGGTGTGGATACGGGCCGGTCGCCCATTTGGTCAAACCTATAGCCTGACAGCAACATGGCGTTAACACTGGCTCAGATCGTATCAACGCCCTACGAAGGCGCAACATCGGTAAAAGTACAGTGCGCGGTAGCCGATGGCACCCCCATTTTTCTCTACCGGGGTGAACTGCTGCTGGGCAGTGGCGTGATTGCTTCGCAGGAATGCACTATCGCTGTTGCCGGACTCTACGAGCGGGACGTTATTCAGGCCAGCGTCAGCCAGAAAGGCAATCTGGCCGGAACGCCCGTTATCGTGCAGAAACTACCCGTACAGGTGACCGGATGGGCTACACCGACCGAACTGGAGGTGTGGGACGCAGACGGCAACCGGCTGACGATGCCCGCCGACCAGTTCGAGGAGTTGTACGGTTTCCGGCCTGCCGCCTACTACGACGCCGAAGGAGTAGGCGCGGTCGTGCTGCCGGAATACAGTCCGCTGCCGCAGCAAACCATTCAGTTCGGGGTGAACATCATCCATCAGCCAGGGCAGACTATCCTTGAAGTGGTGGACGTGCTGTTCGCCAATGGCGCACCGCTCATAGCCTTCAACAACGGGCCGTTCTCCAACCTCAATACGCTGACCGTCACCGAAAGCACTACAGTACAGGTATCCGTCAGGGGTGAGGATGATACGCAGGCGGTGGCCCGGTTGCTGACGGTCGATGTGCTGGCGGCTCCCAGCGCCGGGCCGGTCACCAACGGCAATCCGGCGATTATGTGGCCTTCTTATTGGCTGGAAGGTAGTTCGGAGGTGTGGCCGCTGGCTCATAGCTGGCAACCGCTGGAATGTAACATTGATGGCTTTGATGAGACGTGGCGAGCGCCGTTCTTTCGCATCCACACCCGGCAAAACTTCGTATACCCAGGTGTGGGGCCGGGGCTGTACACGATTCAGTTCCGCGTCGCGGGCGATACCAACCCCGACAACTGGACAAAGGTGCTGTTCAACAAAACATGGTAGTAGAATTTTTTTCTTGAGTGAGTTAGTATTATTATTACTTTAGAAAATAAAACCACATCTATTGAATGAACACGGTAAAGAACTTTCTGCTGGATGAACTGGAAGATGCGGTGGTAATAAAGCGGGAGTTGGAGGATGGCAAGCAAAACCCGATCTCCAACTACATCGCCTGTGTGATGGTCGAGCGCGACCTGATTACACTGGGCGAGAGCTTCACCCCGTCGGGCGGTGGTCAGCCGGTGCTGGTGGACGCTTCCAACATTGTCGATCTGCTGGTGGGCCTGACCTTTGAGGGTAAGGCGTATTTCTTCGGAAACGGTACGGTCAACGGCTCAAAAGCCCGGCCGGAGGAAATGATGGAATCGCAGGCGTATGGTTCCTACACCGAGCCGCGCCCAACTGGTCACGTTAAAGAGTTGATTGAGTTTACCTACAAGAACTCATTCCTGAACACGCCTTTCCTGAACGCTTTGCGTCGGCGTACCAAGAAATTCGACGTGTTTGTGTTTACCGACACGACCGTTCAGCAAATCCGCTACCGCAGAAACCAGCCGATTTTTAAAGGCATCGGGTCCGCGCTGACCGGCAACGCGCTGGAAGAAGTGACGGGCGGCTTCCAGATTTCCTACAATGACGAAAAAGGCGAGCTGGAGCCATGGGTCGGCATCAACGAGGATGATCTGGACGCCGAGCGGATTGCCTACACCTTTGGTGCTTACGGAGCGCCTACCGGTCTGACGGCCGTAGCAGGTGCCGAAGGCCGGTACACGATGGTAACAGGCACAGGCGGACACTTCACCCGCACTGTGGAGCAGGCGGCTGGCTCTCCGGTATACAGCATTTTTAAAGACGGCAACAAGGCCATTCCCAACGCGGAGCCGGTGACGGTGGACAGCAATACCGGTAAGGTAACTGTAGGAAATACGTTGCCGGTGGGTCGCTACACGTACACGGTGGTAGCTGAGAATGCTACCGGTGTGCGTGGTAAGTACACGTTCACCATTCACGTCAATCCGGCCTAATGACTTCAATTAAGAGCGTTGTCCGTTAGCTGCGGGCAGCGCTCTTTGTGTGGACACTATGCTGAGCTTTGAACTTGACATTCTGCCGTACCTGAAGGTGGGGGCCAACGGAGGCCAGCCATCGGGGCCACTGCTGCACGAATACTATAAATGTGCGGTTGACCACGCGGCCGAGATCGAGGAGGTCTTTTCGACCAAGTACCCCAAATTTCTGGATGTCAACCGGCCCAAAGAGCAGAAGCAGTACAAGGATTATCGCCGGGAAATATTCGTCAATCCGTTTGTGGGATTCATCAACCGGGTTACGTCGGTATTCGGCTATATCCGGCAGGCGGATGATTTTGACGTGAAGTTTCCCAGCTCCGAGCTGCCCGACGAGGACAAGCTGGAAACCTACTGCGGCAAAGGCTTTTCGGAAGACGGCTCGGTGATGGACTGGTTCTTTGCCAACGCCATACCGGGTTACGTGCGCGACCCGAACGCGGTGCTGCTGACACTGCCGGACGCGCCAAGCTATGATGAGAACGAGTACGTGAAGCCCCGGCTGCATCTGATTCCGGCCGGAAATGTCTGGCTGTTTCAGAAGGGCAAAAAGGCCGTGCTGCTCTCTACGGAAAAGAGCTGGATTCAGGTAGGGCAGGAAATGAAGCAGGAAGGGTCAATCATTTTCTTCATTGACCACGAAAGCTATTGCATTGCCCGGCAGACCTCCGATACTCCGGCAGGCACCGTTTTACCCGGCAGAGATCCAACGGCGGGCTGGCAGATACTGGGTCTGGCGTATGAGCCGTTTGATACGGTTGACGCGGACGGCAATCCGGTTACGGAGCTGGCGCAGGTGTTCCGCCCACCGCTCCACTACTGCAACGGGTTACCCGCTCGTAAGCTGGGCTTGAAGCGCCGGGCGCGAAACGCCAAAAAAGAGGAGTGGTACGAGTCGCTGCTATCGGACGCCATTCCGTTCATTAAGCTGGCGTTGCAAGACCAGAACGACATTCAGGTGGAAAAGAACTTCCATGTGAGTTCGCAGGAGTGGCGCAGGTCTACCAACAAGTGCAAGCAGAAGGGCTGCGTCGGTGGCGTGGTCTACAAGCAGGCGACGATTGAAGGCGTGGAGGTTATCACCGACACCGAAGAATGTCCCGTCTGCAAAGGCACCGGCTTCGACGTGTCCGGCTCCGGCGTGGGCATTATCTGGGTAACTGGTCAGGAGAACATGGGCTTTATGAACGGTGACACCGGCAAGATTCCGCCCGGTGCGCCTGGCGGGTTCATTCCGCGTAACATTGAATCGCTTCAGGAACTCTGCAAGCAGTTCAAGGAAAACACCAACGAAGCCTATGCGACCATCAACATGCAGTTTATTCGTCAGACCCCGCTGGAGGTGTCCGGTACGAGTAAGCGGTATGACCGGGAGGAGCTGTACCGGGAACTCAACACGCAGGCGGCTCATGTGCTGAGTCTGCTGCGGTTTGCCTACGAGTGCATAGACGCCCAGCGCTACGGAGCCAGCGGCCGTGACGGGGTGATGGTGCCGGACGTGATGGTGCCGGTTCGCTTCAATCTGGAGAATGCTGAGCTGACCAGGGAGGAGCTGAACAATGCCAAAGAGCGGGGTTACGACCCGACACTGGTGGAAGTCTTCGAGACAAAGATGCTGATGTACACGGTCGGGGAAAAGACGCCGGAGTTTCTGCGCTACAAGCTCCGCAAGCTGCTTGACCCCTACAAGGATATGACCGACGAGACAAAGGCATTCTATATGTCGATGCTGTTCCGTGACCCGCAGAGTTCGCAGCAGAAGAAGGCGCTGGAACGTTTCTGGCTCAGTATTCACTTTGACGGTCTGGTGAGTGATGCGCTGATTGACGACGAAGGTTTTTTTGAGCTGCCGTTGAAGCAGCAGCGGGAAGAACTCTACCGCCGGGTGCGGGAACTGATGGGGCCGTACACAACTGGCATGGCCGTCAGTGGTGCAGGTCAGCAGGGTTTTCCGCAACTGGAGACAATGACCATGCGGCCCGCCGTCGATGCCCAAAATATTGACCAGATAGAGCAGGAAACGAAATAATTTTTATTTTCGCTTTGTAACTATTAATACTAACTAAAATAATATGGCAGGTAAAAAGTACGCTGAACTGGCCGATACGGATGAGATTGTCGTAGAGGTCGCTGGCCGCTCGGTTTCGGTGGGCGGCAAACAGAAAAAGATTGAGAATGATCGTCAGCTTGTCGTCAGCAAGGCTTGGTACGAAGATTTGGAGCGCGACAAGGACGGCGACCCGTTGCAGTTTCCCCAGGGTATCAAGCTGCTGGGGATACCTAAATACAAGGAGGTAAACGACGCTATGGGCCGACGCCGGGAATATACCGTTGAGCCGTTTGCCGAGGCTAAGAAGGCATGAGTTTAATCTTATAAATGGTTTGTCAATATTAATATTATTTATGGGGGTTTCGGCCCCGCCCCACGCATGAAACGGAGATCAGTTCTCGAACGAATCTTAAAGAAAGTCACTGAGCATCTTTCGGATGCTGAACTCACTGAACTGCTGAATGATCTCGATGGCGAAGTCGATGACGAAAAGGCTGAAAAGATCATTGCTGCGCTGATGACTGCCGACGAGGCTGCGGGCAACGACGCGGTTTTCAGCAAGATCAAGGGCAGAGCCAAAGCGGAAGCGCTGGACGGCGTAGACAAAATCCTGAAGAACTACGAGGGTAAGCTGACGCCGGAAGCCAAAGCGGAATACGCGAAGCTGGGTGCTGACTCTTACAAGAAGTACAATTTTCTGCTGAAGCACTTCGATGAGCTGGGCACCAAAAAAGGTGACGCCAACTACGAAGACCTGAAGGCAGAGTTCGATGCGCTGAAAAGCAAAATCGAAACCGACTATGTAGCCAAATCCGAGTACGAGACGGTAAAGGGGCAGGTAACGGCCAGACAGCAGGACGCTACCAATACCCGGCTGCTGATTGCGGCCATCAAGTCCGGCAAGCTCAAAGATGTGTCCGGCGACCGGCACTTTGAGCGCAACTTTCTGGCCGACGCACAGGAAGTGCTGGAGGGTGGTCTGAAAGACGGCAGCAAAACCATCAAGGTCGTTATCGACCACGAAACCGGCAAGCTGATGCGGGCCGACTCGCCGGAGCAACCGGCGCTGATCGGTGGCCGGGCGGCAACGCTGGTTGATCTGGCTGAGCAGACCATCACGCGCTTCGATTGGGCTAAGAAGTCGAACACCTCCTCATCCGAAGAAATCCAGATTCCCAAAGGGGATGCCCAGGCTAAGGGCAGCAATGCCGCTTTGCGGGCTATGCTGGAAATGGAAGCAAAGGAGGATAAATGATTGTCACACGATTAACCTGTTGTATAACGCCGTATGGCAGCAAATGATGTGAATTTAGGGCTTGCCCGAATCATGCGGGCGGCCATTATGCACACCGCTGAAAACGGTATGCGTTTTGAAGAAATCGGTACGCTTCAGGCTATGAGTTCTCCGCAGCTTCTGGGCTTGAAGAAGGCCATGAGCGCCGAAGTGGCCGACGGTGAGAAACGGCTGTCGATAGAGAAGGGGCCGGGCGGTGTCGATGATATTATCCCGGTTATCCGGCTCAACTACAAGCAGCAGTACGTTCCGGCTGAGACGCGCAACACCCGGCAGGTGGTAGACGGCGGGGAGGAAATGAAAGACCCGGTAGAACTGGACGTGCGTTACAACAACCACCGCGAGTACGACCATAAGTTCTACACGCTGGATTTGATTAAGCTGGAAGGGGAAGCGCGTCGGTATCTGGCCAGGAACATGAACGGCTTCACGCAGGACGTGGGCCAGCTTGGCGGGCTGATTGAAGTCGGCTCCGAGATTCTTTCGACCATTGAGCAGGGTCTGTTGGTGCCGATCAACACGTCCGTACTGTCGGCACTAATTGCGGGCATCGGCGGGAACCTGATGTACGGTAAGACTGCCCCGGCTAACCTGGCGCTGCCTAACATTCCACTTTTCAATACGGATGGAACAGCCCGCAAAGACTTCTGGCAGTGGATCAACCTGCTCAAACGTATTCATAAGATCAAGGGCAAGCTGATCGTCGTGGGTGGCAAGCTGCTGGTGAAGTTTATGGAAGATCAGAAGGTCGCTTCCATGAACGACATCATCCTGAATCAGCAGGCCATGTACAACACGCTGGCGGTGGAATGGTACTACGACCCGCAGATCGACATCACATATGGGCCGGGCAAGATCATTCTCATGGATGCTGGTGCGGCCTGTATGCAGACGATTCTGGAACACGAGTATATCGTCAAACAGAAGAAGGTGGCCAACACCTCGTTCAGTTCGGCAGCGGTGCAGATCGCGCAGTACGACAGCGGCAGCTTTGCCATGCGTTTCGACATCCGCGCCCGCGAGTACGACACGGGCAAGTACCCCTACTTCACGGTCACGCCGTCGGCTCATTGGGGTACGTTCGTGCGGCCTGCGGGCTACCATAAACTATATGGCGGCTGGGATACGGTCACTGGCATTTATGGGGCGCAGCTCGTTGAGACGCTGGAATAATGAGTTTAAGGGGCTGGTCAGTGGTGACCGGCCCTTCCTGACAATCAATACGGACATTATAAACGGAGACAGATGAATCTGCTTACCATGCTGACGCTGCTGGGTCTGGTGGTACTGGTGGTACTGCTGACACTGAGAGTTCGCGAGTTGAAACAGGAGGTTGAATACGGCCCGTTGCGGCCCCAGGACAAACACCCGCAGGATCGCTATACGGAGCGTGTACTGCGGCAGCAGGCGGCTGATGTGCCTGCCTGGGCGCTTCCCGATCAGGCATCGGAGCCGGATGGCAAGGTGAACGAGGAGCCGTATCAAAAGCAGCCGGAGCGAAAAAGCGGGCTGGCGCACCTAATCAGTACGCTGTACATGGCCGTTGGGGCGCTGGTGTGGTATCTGTGCGTGATCTGGTACGACAATCTGGCCCGCTACATCACGCCTTCGGACGGCTCTATCGGTGATTTCCGGATACTGTTTTTGAAAAAGGCGGTCGGCGCGTTGATACCCTGCCTGTCCGGTGTGGCCGCTGCGGTCATAATGTTTTTCATGGTTTTCCCCCGCATTTACACGTACCTCAACGGATGGACATCAAAAGACTTCGACCTGTATTCAGACCTGAAAGACCCCTACGGCCGTTCCGGAGCGCTGGTGCGTATCGCCTTTTTTGCGCTGCTGTTCTTGTCGTTTTTTGTGGCCTTTCTGGCGCTGTTTCCGCTCAGTCTACAGGACTTGACCCTGTAGCGGTGCTGAAAGGTGAGAACTGGGTACGGGAGCGGACGAACCGCAACGACCACCCACGCATAACGGTCTACAACCGCACCTACTGGAAAATTCCGGCCGACAGTCCCTACTGCGGCTCGTCGGTGGATTGGGCTATCAGGCAGGCGGGCTGGAAGCACGATATAGCGCTGGCGACAATGGCGCGGTACTGGGCACAGAAAAAGCAGTATATCGTCTGGAACCGCTACGGTGGCCCCACCATCCGGCCGGACGGCAGGCCCATGAAGCCGCAGCGCAACGATGTGGTAGTCTTCTACCAGAGCGGGTTCTGGCATATAGGACTGCTGGAGGACTGGATGGAAGGAAGTGTACACTGTAAAACGGTCGAGGGCAATACCTCTGACCGGGGCGTACTAACGGTTAAAAAACCAACGGGTAAACAAGGAGTCTACGATGAGAAGATACGCAACAAAAAAGACATCTATTGCATTGTGCGGCCTTATATCTTTTAGTAGTATGCTTTGGGGCTGCGTGGAAGTAGTTGACAACCCAAAGGCTGTAAACTGGTCGGTGCAGGCCGATACGGTCGGTATGGTTCACGCTTCGGAAATTGATTCACTGGCGATCTACCAATGCGACGATTGCGCCTTTGCCGTCCGCTACCGCAGTGAGAACCGCTCACAGGTTAAACACTGTCCCACTTGTCCATGGGAGGAGTTCAAAGAAAGCCACACCCAGCGTCGTCACGCTTCAGTGCGGCTTAATGGGGGCAACCCGCCCACAGAGGTCATAAGCGAAAAAGACGACCACGCTCCACCTGTGGCTTCGGCCCCTGTGAGAGCCGAACGCTACCACGAACACCTTGGGGATAATATCGATTGATACCAGCATAATGACTGATATTCATAAAAAAGCTCCGGCTAAGAACCCGGAGTTTTTTATATCTACATTTGAATTCTATTTTAGCAGGGCAATCATAGTGGGCAAGTGTGCTTCAAGAAAGCCAACTAAATACAAATAGCTTCTAGGCAGAAAGCGGCACTAGTTAAACCGACCTAACAGGTGTGCTTTAGAGCCAAGCCAACCACCCCGACAGGTAATTTTAAATATTTAGGAATGGATTACAAGAAGTTACTGAACCGATCAAATGCATTGATCGACACTCTTACGAGTAGAATGGAAACATGTAGCAACTGGTCTGAGGAGAAAAAGCAGCGATTTAACCCTCATGAATTACATGAAGCCAGGTACATTTTTGCGCAGGCAAAAGCACTAATCAGAATGCAAGATAATGGCAGCCCTTTCCTTGAACTATGTTTAGAGGATGAGAGAAATTGGCAAGATGATGTCGGGCAGATATATCATGAGTACATACTCATTCTACATGCATTCAATGAGCATCTAGAAGCATTTATAGACTGATATTGCTGCTAATTTAGCTTTTAAGCACTATAACTGTATTAACGGTTAACTTGCAGACAGGGTTCTTACTCACTTGTTAACTACATAGGCCAGGCGAGTAGTATAACTTTAACCAGTCGAGGATGAAAGTTACGTACCCAGTGATAGTAGCGCTTTCTGTAGCTATGTTTAGATTTGATTGCAAGTGGACGAATGGCTTATGCTAACAGCATATGCACACCAATTCTAGAAATTTCAGCATTATTAATAATTGAACCAATGGGTCAGATTTCAACGCGAGAGTACCTTACTCAGTTACAGAACTTAAAAAGATCATTTACTACCTTACTTTATTTCAACGCTGAAAGCCCAAAACGAATTCAATGGGCGATTGCAAATGCCATTAATTATCTTGAATCAGTTAATGTAACAGGCATTTTAAAAAGTCGTGTCGAAGATGCACTTAAGGATTTAAAGTCTGCCCATTCAAATGCAGATACGTTCGCTCGCGATATGAAGCCTGATCTGAAAGATAGAGATTTGAAAGTTATACACGATGATCCCACCTATTGGTATCAGCAGGTGATAGGAACTGCCGAATCAGCAATGGACAGGATTATAGATTATTTGACCGATAATGAGTAGAAAGGGGGGTAAGGTCAGGACGCTATATATCAATTAGCCACAACAAAACCACTGCACTTATCGAAAATTTATTAGAATAATGAGTCGGGTTGGTAAAATTCTAGCATTGTTTATTTGTGTTGCTCTATTTAGTAAGTCTTTAGAAGGTTTGGGTCAGCCCCCTAACCTAATATCTAACTTGAATATGGACAGACAGGCCAAATGGCCGAAATCTGGCATTGAGACTGTTATAGATGTATGTTGGGAGAATCCAAGTAACTACACTTTAGAACGTGCATTGGTTAAGGAAGCGGTTGAAAATACATGGGGACAAGTTGCCAATATCCGTTTTCGCGGGTGGGGCGGTTGTTCAACAACTAGTAAAGGAATTCGTATTCGGATAGATGACGAGCATCCTCATTGCAAAGGCTTAGGTACTGCTATAATGGGACTACCGGCCGGCATGGTTCTGAACTTTACTTTTAAAAATTGGCCTCACATTGGTAACAGTAGTAAGCAAGAAGCTATTCAATTTATCGCTGTACATGAATTTGGTCATGCCCTTGGTATTGCTCACGAGCAAGATAGGGAAGACTGCCGTTGCAACAAAGAGCCACAGGCTAGAGGGGGAGGCTGGTTTGTAACTCCCTGCGACCCTAATTCTGTAATGAATTATTGCAATGAGAGATGGAATAATTATGGTCAGTTGAGTTACCTAGACAAACGTGGTATTCAATCCATCTATGGCACTCGTTATGTGTACAGTGAAGCAGGGGTAGTAACTTTTCGGGATCAGTTAGGTAGCGGAGATGTACTAGAAAACGTCTATGTAAACTTAGGAGGAGCAGATATTACATTGAATGTCAGCAATGAATCGCCAATTGACATTCGACAAATTAATTTTAAGCAATCCGGAAGATACCCTTATAAGGTTTATTCAAGAACCCGTAATCAACAAGGCTTAATAATCGAGGGATATGGAGAAGGAACACTAACTTTAGATATAAGCCGTAATTACAAAATAAACTTAATGGGTGAATTGAAAAACGGTCGTTACAGAATTACGCTAGGCGTTGACTAATATCCAAATTTACCATTTCATAAGTGTTTCTTACTTAAGAAAAGCGAGTTCTGCGCCCTCCCACGGTAGAACTCGCTTTCGCTTTGCTAAGAGTCAATGCAAATGTAATATTAGTATTGACAGCATGGGCATCAAGTGAGAAATTTTTCCTCCATTGCCGCTAAGTCTTCAAACCTAAAGCTACATAGCTCCGAGCGCCAAGTTGATTTTTTACCCAGCAACGGAGCTGTCTGGTAGTCGAAGCGTCCGGCGCGTTCCTCGCAGTCGATGTAAAAGTACTTGCTGGTGCGGATAAACTCATCAGCGTTCTTAATTTTGGGCAGTTTGACCGAATAGCGACCTTCGCCCGCGCTTACACCACTAAGCAGCTTCAGGTGAATAGTTATGTAGAGCGTGTTCAGATCGGTTCGCTCTGACCATCGGAAGAAATGCCGGTAGATTACCCGGTCGTCCACAATTATACGCTTAATGATGGTTGATTCGATTTTGACTTTAGGTGCGTTTTTCATGGCTTAGTAGTTGAAGTCGGTAAAATGTAACAGGGTGCCGTGATAGGTTCGGTCGGGCTGCTTATCCACAACAGCCAGAAACCAGCGTTCAAACTGCTCCAGCGTGTCAAATCCGTCGTTTACAGCCAGTAGCTGAAGCCGCTCAGCAGTAAGCGCTTTGCCGTCGATAGCAACGGCCAGCCGTCCCCGCCTGCGCCACATAGCAACCGGCTGTTTTCCTTTTAGCACTCCATCCGCAAATTTTCGGTAGTGCCTGGTACGAACACCGGTAGCGTGTTGTATGCTCATACCTATGCGCCAGCGGTCGCCATTGGTGCGTATGGTGTGAATCTTGGTCCCAGCCAGAATCTTCTCCACAAAGCCGGTTGGGTTGCCATCAGGCAGTTTTGTGCGATAGCCGATTATCATACTTCTGAATTTATGGGTTTAGCCTGCTGGAGTCTCCAGCTAAAGAATACCAGTATTTTAGTGCCTGTGCTGCCGTCCTTGCGGACAACGACGCCCACCGGTTCACCACCCGTGCTTACGTCTGTGAGCCGGTAGGTCAGCCCCCGAAAGATAATGTCCTGCCCCATCTGTAGGCCATACTGCCGCAGAATGCCCGCGCAGGTGATGATCTGGTAATCCAGTCTGGCGGCTTCGTACTGGGTACAGGCCCGGTTGAGTCGCTGGCTGATAACGGCCGTCTGCGTCTTCAGCGTCTGATCGGAATACCGCAGAAAGTTGTTGATACGCTCTTGCAGATCGGTCATGGTCAGAAAGGCAGATCAATGTTGGACAGAAGGAATTTCAGCCCTTTCAGGCGACGAATAGCGCTGTTAAGGCATTCAATCTCGTGGTGGGCCTGATGGTCGGTGTAGCGGCCCTGCTTTACCATTGTCGGCAAAGCGCCCTCGAATAGCTTCTTCAGGCGGGTGACGGCTTCAATTTCTTCCACCAGCGTTACCTGCTCGCGGGCGACGAATACCGGCTTGTCGGAATTCATGGTGCTTTCCGGCTCTTGGGAAGTCTGTGCGTTCTGCATGGTCATAGTCGTCAGTATTTGGCGGCTGAGAGCCGTAACAAACCCTCAGCCGCGTGTAGAATTCATGGTTCGATGCCGATTTGGTGACTGTTGGGGTATTTGGCCCTGAACTGCTCCAGCCGCGACGGTGGCACCAGAAATACGCCCCGTTCGCCGTTGTTCTTGACCATCCGCAGCCAGCCGCTTTTGCAGCGGATAGGCCCCTGATAGGGTCGGTGCTGTATGTCACAGCCGAAGGTGCTGAGGTTTCTGGCCCGTCCCTTCTCCGGGCTCTTGATGGTTGCTTCGGGTTGCTCAATAGTCATATTAATATTAACATTAGAGTTGTAAAAATTCATCCGGATGTACTTCCAACTGCTGCTGTTCTTTGATGAGGGTGACGAAAGCGATCTGCTTGGCTTTGACCCGAATTCTGGCTTTAGTGTCGGCATCATGGTCATTGAAGTCTGTAACCTTTGCCATCACTTCGGCCAGACGGCGGGCGGCTTTATGCTCCTGAGCGAAGCCTTTGGAACCTTCGGCCGTCAGTTCAGCCTTCAGGCGTTTTTCGGCATCGCGAACGAACTCCCATTTACGGCTGTCGCTGAACGGAATCAAGCCTTTTGAATCCAGCCAGTCGTAGATGTGATTACCGAAGTCGATGTAGCTGCCTTTCACTTCAATAGCCTTCCAGGCAAAGCGGAACAGCTCAACCATTTTGCGCTCCAATTCTTCAGGGGTAGGCTGTGGCGTCTCCGGCAGTGACAGCAGCCGCTGAGACTGGATTTCTTCGTGCAGCTCACGTCTGCGCCAGATCATAAAGGCGTCGATCACGTTACCGACCTGCCGGGCATTTAGCTCAGCGTACATTTCGATGCCCAGCTTTCTGGTGACACCGGCCGTGTACGCCTGCCGGATTTCGTCCAGCGTCAGGTGTGGGTATTCGCGGCTCATAAAGGCCGACAGCGCCCGCAGGTTGTCGCGGTGTTCGCTCACGTTAGCGTCGGATACCTTGATGCCCAGCATCACGATGATCTCATTCCAGATTGATGTAAAGTCGGCCAGCGTAGCCTGACTGCATTTCAGTCCCCGGTGCATGGTGTTCATCAGCGCTGTCTTCGAGGTTGACAAGGCCCAGTCGCTTCTCGCTGCGGTGGCCAGTGCGGTTGTTGGTTCCATGATGGTTAGCAGGTTTGTATTTCGTGTTCCAGTATGCCAGACGGCCAGCCAGATCGAACTGACCGTCTTTTTTGGTGGCCAGCTCGAAAGCCAGCAGATCGCCTTTTTTGAGGATTGTCCAGTAAGCGTAAAACTGGTTGTACATATCGGCCGGATACTTGCCGGAATGGTTGGCGGCAAAGGCTCTTATTTGCTCTCTGAAGGCCGTTTTCCGCTCATCAATAGTTCCGGCTACCTGAAAGGCTTTTTTCGGCTCAGCGGCCTTTTTTGCCTTTAGCCAGTTGCGGACAACAGTGGTTAGTTCAGCTTTGCTGTTGTAGTGGTTGCCCCGGTTCTCCAGCACGAACGCGCCAACGGCTTCGTTGCTGTAGCCGCGCAGCTTCAAACTCGGCCCCAGGCTGTCACAGGTGTAGGCTTGCCCCTGACAATAGATCTCCGCGAAGTGGGTTAAAATTTCGCGTTTTTCGACAAAAAAATTATAACTCTTAGTAATAGTAGTATTATCTATACTACTGGTATTATTTATATTATTATATATTTTATTGTCGAAAGTGTCGGGGGTGGTGCAATTTTTTGCACTACCTGACGTAACTTCCTGATTTTCAATTTGAGCGGGTGGTGCAAAATTTTGCACTACTGCAATTTTTTGCAGGTCTGTGGTGCAATTTTTTGCACTACTGCACTTTTCTGCACTAGTGCATTTTTTTGCAGTACTGCAATTTTTTGCACCACTACCCTGAACGCTGGCGGTGAAGTGTTGCAGCACCGTCAGGCAGTCCTGGGCGTTTTCCTGAGCGTCGGCTGTCAGCCGTATGATGCGCCGGTTGGCCGCTCCGCGCCGGGTTTCGATTAGCTTCCCGGTTTCCAGTTCACGCAGCAGATTGTGCAGGTTGCGCTCTTTGCAGCGCAGAATCCGGCACAGGTCTGCGTGAAGTATATCCGTCTCACCGGTCACCTGACAGAGAACCACCAACCGGCCGAAAGCTATTTTGGCGCTGTCGGTCAGCTTATCGTTTTCCAGTACTATGTCAGGTACGACAATCATGTTAAAGGACTTTGTAACGGTTTAAAACAGGTCTGGTCTTTCTAAGTAACATTAATATTGACGAACTGCCTCAAAAATTAAAGAATTTTCAGCCTGTCAAGCATGGCTACCGGTATGCGTTGTCGGCCGTGCAGTTCCGTCAGCGGTTCCGGCTCAATGCGGACGTTATCACGGTAGGCTATTTTGTCGCCTTTAGACGTGTAAACGGCTTTACAGAAGTAGCGGAACGTTTGCTTTTCTGCCGACGTATCAACGTGTATTTCGTGGTTCAGCAGGTCAATGCCGGTTAGTTTTCCTCTGTGGTGCATCGTCAGCCCGTTGCAGCGAACGGCTACTTCTACGGCTTTGTCTTTGGCATTGGCTCCTTCAATGTGGCTCAGCCGTTCTTTTTCTGAAAGTGATTCCGGAAATGTGATCGAGAATGGCATAAACAGTAAGCTTATTATGGGTGCCGACCGGTTGACCGGCACCCGGTGTTAAACATGGTTACACTCGTTTGTTGACGGCAGACGATGCCTGGGCGGTGATCTGTTTGATTTCCTGTTGGCGTATATCCAGTTCAGCAAAGGCGCGTTCCCGCCGGTCGATCAGGTCATGGTCTACCGGGCTTGTATAAACTCCGCTGAGATCTTTGGCGATAGCCCGCAGGTCAAGCGCCCGGTCGTCATTGCGTCCGGACTTGAAAAAATCGACGGCCTGATTCATGAGGTAGTCAATGCAGGCCGTTACGCCTTTGTCATAGCCGATGGCCAGCCCTTCGTTGTAGCTGGTTTCCTGAATGATCTGGCCCAGCGATGCCAGCGATTGCGTTCTGATGGTGCTATCCATTGTCGTTTATTTTATAGTTACACAGATGGTTTCCGTAGCTCGTCTGGCTGGTGGATAGGCGTGGTACATTTCGCCGGTATCCGGATGCGCGATCAGCAAGCCGCTCCTGGGGAGTTTCTTCAATGTATTCTCCCACTCCTTCACCTTTGCCTGTGCAGCCAGCGCTTCAGCATTCAGCTGCTGCCAGACTGCATCAAGGCTGTAGTCGAGTTTTACGCCGGTTTCGCGGGTTTGCAGTTCGACACCGTGTTTGGTCAGTATCTGCCTGCCATACTGCTGCATTTCACGTTCAGAGGCTTCTTTAGCCGCTTGTTTGATCTCTTTGGCCAGCAGCTCCAGCTTTGCCGCCAGTGCCAGCACGGCCAGCGAATCTCCGCCTTCCTCTTCAATGCGGGCCACAAAATGCTGCGCCCGGTCGATGATCTCCTGTTTATCGGCGGATGCCAGCCCCACCGTAGGGAGTGCCGGCACCCTGATTACTTCTGCGTTCATTTCCTGGCCTGCGATTCTTTTAGTACGTACACGTCCCGATCCAGCCGTCCCTCCCCGGCCGCAATCACCAGCCGGTCGAGAAGCTGATGAGCCCAATCCGGAATGAACTTGCCGTTCTGACTCGCTGACAGTTCGATCATCACTTTCGGATAGTCGTACAGCTCCCGGCCTAATCCGAACTGTACAGCCGCCCGCTTCATGGCATCACTGATACCGCCTTTCACCGGCTCTATGTCCGTGCGGTTGGCTCCGTCGGTCTTGCTGATGGCTTCTCCTCCGTCCAGCACGACGGTAATGGTGCAGAGAAAGCCTCCATCGACTTCCCTGATTTCGTTGCGCCAGCGGTCCCAGCCGAACTGTTCATCGAAGCGCTGCATCACGCACCGGTTCGTGATGTACGGCACTACAATTAGTTTGCTGTTGTCTTTCGTCGTGGACGCCACGCGCCATTCGACTTCATTGGGTTTCAGGGGCGCCAGCAGGATGTCCAGTTTAGGCGATCTGTCGGCGGCAATTAAGGCTGTGTTCATTGTTTTGAGAGTATAAAGTAATATTAATACTAACTAAAAAGAGTGTTAAAAACCTGATTTGCGCCTTTGATGATTCTGTGCCGGTCTTCCGGCTGTGATGACTTTAGCGTATCGCTGAGCGCTTCGCGGAGTGTTTTGCGGAACTCATGTTCGGATTCGCCCCGCGCCTGACGGATGAACCCTTTCAGGTCTTCGATAATCTCGGCGTTAGTCTTACGCAAATCAACGTAGCCGGTAAAGCTGTAAACGCCTACCTGCGCTCCGTAAGCGCTTTCCAGTTCGACTTCGATCAGGTCTTTGTCCTGCTTGCATTCGGCCAGCCATGCCTTATCTACCTTGTGGCTTTGCTGCGTAGCGTTCAGCAGACAGCCACGCACACGGCGGAACTTTGCCAGTAGTTCCGTAGTTTTGCGGTTAACAATTACTGTGCTGTTCATAGTACCGTTAATTGTTTTGAGAGTATTTGAAGAACGCCGGTAGCTATGCAATCGGCGTTTTCTGTTATTCGCATCAAAAGTAATATTAATATTAACATAGCGCAAGTAGTTAAGTCAATTTTTTACGTCTTTCCAGCAGGTTCTTACGGAACCGCTGGTCGATTTCTTCTTTAGATACGCCTTTCTTTTCCAAATAGGTCTGTAGCGACCGCTTACAGAACAGCGGTTTACTGGTGCCGCTGGTGGTGCTTTTGATCTGATGTGTACGGCGAAGGTTGTGCAGCGTGGTGGAGCCGCATTGTAAAAAGGCCATTGCCTGCTCGCGTGTGAGCCATTCGCTGCCTACGGCCGTCATGCTTTCGAGCAGTTCGACGCGCTCTGACAGTTGGATAATCTTGTCTTTCAGTTCAATAAATGCTGTCAATGGCATTTGAACCATAGGCACTACCTGTGCCTGTGATACTACGCCTGCAATTCCTCGGTTTTCCATTTTTCCAGTTCTGCTACGTATTGGTTCCACTTCTGTGCTTCTTCTCTGGCCATGTCCAGCGTTGCCGACAGGATTCTGCCCCGGATATTGCGTTTAAAACCTAACTGCGGATTTCTGGCCATGCGACTCACCGCCTGGTAGGTCACATAAGATTTCGCCGCGATCTGGTTAAACCCTAGCTTTTCCGCTACCGTCTGAAAAATTTTTTGTGGTTCGCTCATGGTAAATAGTAATCTTTGCGTAGGTTATCAGCGTTGTAATTAAAAATTATTGCGAATATTGACATTAGAAAAAATAAAAGCAAAATTTAGAGTAAAATCTTTCGACAGAAAACAACAGAGAGTACAGCGCATGATTGTTAATTTCCTGACTGAACGGGTAATGACCACAAACGAGAAAATTTCTGCCATCCGGGAGAAGGTGGGGCTCAACCAGCACAAATTCTCCAAGTTGATCGGTGTAGCGCCGTCTACAATGGCCCGCTGGGAACGATCGGCCAGTCCGGACGCTCCCAGCCGTGACGCACTGGAAAAGATTGCGGGTGCCTTCAACGAGATCAGTCTGGAATGGCTGCTTGATGAGGACAGCACGGACTTGCCGGAAAGCCTGACCCTTTCCGAGCGGGGCCATAAAGCCACCACGACAAAAGCTGAAAACGAAGGGGAATGGCTTCGGCGGTTTCTCGACCGCTACGACATCACGCAGCAGAAACTAGGCGATACCATGGGTGTTTCGCGCAATCAGGCGCATATGTACACCAAGACGGCCCGGTTTCACAAAGAAGTACACGATTCGCTGCTGTATGCGCTGGGCAAGATTTTAGGTCGTCCGGTTGCCACCGAGGAAGTTTTCGGCGGGAGCCGTCTGTCGAGAGTCGATATGCGGCCGATGGCTGATACTATGATCGCCGTTCCGCTGATTCGCGTAGCCCACCGGTCAGAGCTGTCGGAGGCCCGGCTTAAGCAGATTCAGGATGAGTTCGTACCGGCGCTGATGCCCGATTCGCTGGCGTTTGCGCCTAAAACCGCCGTTGAGCCGGGACGGACTGGCCGCTACTTTGCCCTGGAGATCGCGTCCAACGACCGCATGGAGCCTGCGCTGTTACCCGGTTATAAAGTGTTGGTTGAATGGCTGGAGCCTGCGCAGTATGAGCGCCTGAGTGACGGAGTAGTGGCCATTCAGCAGTTCGACAACGGGCTGATCGTAAAGCGCATTGAGGCCAACCGCCTGCGCAACGGCGGGTCGCTGGAACTGTCGGCCTACAACGGCAGCAGTGTATCGCTGCAACAGGGGGACATTACCCTGTTCTTCCGGGTGAGTCGCATTCTTGATGGTGCCATGTAATAATAGGAGGGAGGCTTATTATGGGAAATGTCACGTTAAAGGTGGTACTGCATCCACGCGCCAACGAAGACGGGCGGCATCTGGTGATGCTGCGCATTACAGCCAACCGACAAACTAAGCGTATTGGCACCAGCGTCTATGTTACACCCAAGCAGTTCAATCCGGACGGTAAGTCAGAGTCGCAGAGTTGGGTCCGTAAGTCGCATCCGGACTATGTCGCGCTTAACGGCATGATTAAAGCTCTGTGGGATAGGACACTTCAGGTAATTGCTGACCTGCAACGAAAACCGCCCTTTACTGTCGATGACGTAGTACGCCGGATAACTAACCTGTCCGATATGTACTTGTCTGCTTACATTGACGAGCAGATAGATCTGTACCGCCAGCGTGGGCAGACGGCCAACATGAACGCACAAATAAGCATGATGCGAGCGCTGCGAGCGTTTCTCAATATAGACGAAAAGCAGCCTATTTCCCTGCATCAGCTTTCACCTGCGGTACTGGAGCGCTTTGAAACCTACCTGCTGAACCGGTCAACCGGTCGTAAGACTTCGACCGAGGCATCCAAACGCAATACCGCTACCGACTACCTGCGCCGACTGAAGCAGCACATAAACGGGTATATCATACTAAACAAGCTGCCGTCAGAGGATAACCCTATGCGGGGTAAATCACTGGTGACGGCTCCGGTTAATCCGGTATGGCTGACAACGGCTGAAATGGAGATTTGGGAAACCAAGCAGCTACCGACTGAAACCGCGCCACAGCGCCGACTGGATGATGCCCGTAAGTTTTTTGTGATTTCCTATTACCTGCATGGTATTCGGGGCGGTGACTTGCTGACAGCCCGCGCTTATCAGGTGCAATCTGTTTGGCAGATGACCCCTGAGCGTAAGCTGGAACTGCAATACCGGTTCGCTTATGTAAGCGATAAGAAGAATAAAAACAAAACGGTGCTGATTGAACCTGCGATTTTGCCCTGGCTGCTGGAGTACGCCGAAGGAAAGGAGCCGGATGATTTTCTGTTTCCGTTCCTGAAGCCTAATTATCGTTATCTGCCTGAGCCGAAGCTGACCGAAAAAGTTAAGTCACAGATAAGCTATTTAGGCATCTTGTTCAAGCGGATTGCTGAGCAGCTAGGCACCACCGCGCCGAAAGGTATCCACGACGCCCGTCATAGCTTCGCTGACCATCTGTACGAAGAAACAGGCGACTTGCGGCTGGTACAACTCAGCTTGACCCATGAACTGATTTCAACGACGCAGCGGTACGTGTCCCGCTTCAAGCAATCAGTCGTTGACAGGGCCAATCAGGTCTATCAAAAACGTGGTGCAACAATGGTGCAACATTCTGCGAAAAACGACGAAAAAGATGGTTTCGTGGAACACGAAGATGTTGCAAATTGTTAAGTATCTGAAAGGATTTCTTTCGTAGGTAAATAGACTTAGAACAATAGTGCTGTATACTAACAACCATCCGGTAGCGTTATCAAGATGGTTTTAGGCGATGGTGGCCTTAGCCACTACCGTAATCTACAGTACTAATTCTTAACGCAACCATACTATGAAACTCAAAGGCATAATAGCAAGCTTGTTTGTGGCGGGTCTGTTGGCTTCCTGTGCGCCGGCCGTCACGGTTAAATACGACCACGACCCGAAAGTGAACGTGCGCCAGTTCAGCACGTACCGTATCGAAGCAGATCGCCAGCGGAACGCCGACCCGATTGTGGGTGGTAACCTGAACCAGCGCCGGATTGCCGATGCCCTGGATCAATCCCTGAAAGCCCGGGGTTACAAACCGGCTCAGGGTGGCAACGCCGATCTGGTAATTCGGTTCTTCGCCGACTCACGTGACCGTCAGCAAATCCAGTCCAACAACAACTGGAGCCCGTACTGGGGCTGGTGGGGACCGGGTTCCAACCAGGTGTACTCGCGTAATTACGAAGAGAACCGGATCGTGGTAAACGTTTACGATGCCCGTACCAACGACATTATCTGGCAGGGCTGGGCAACCGGTCAATTGAACCAGCGTAAGGAGCGTGATCGGGATGCCGCTTTCCGCGAGTCCGTGGTCAGCATCATGAAGAACTTCCCCGAGAGCGCCGGTCAGGACTACGGTGCTGTCCGCTAATCAGCTTACATTTATATAAGAACCCCGGCTCCAACGAGCCGGGGTTTTCTTTTTTACCCGGTCGCGTTAGCACAAAGGAGGTGAACTCAGCGCTTTAATTCGGCATTTGTCTACGAAAATTTTGTATTTTGACACGTAGGAAAAGGAAAACGTCATATGCGTGTTCGCTATCTGCTGGTCTTGGTCCTGCTGCTACTCACTGCGAGGATTACCTGCCAGGCGCAGGCTGCTTTTAAACGCCTGACTACCAGCGATGGATTATCTCATAATATTGTCAACACCCTGATTCAGGACCAGAACGGGTTTTTATGGCTGGGCACCGCCGATGGCCTGAACCGGTACGATGGGCAGAAGTTCCAGATCTACCGGCGCTCCCAGCGCGATCCGCGCAGCATCAGCAGTAACGAAATTACCTGCCTGTTGGAAGACCGTCGGCACCAGCTCTGGGTTGGTACCCGGTCGGGTGGTCTGAATCTGCTGGCTCCGTCGGGTGTTCATTTTGATAAACTTTCCCGAACGGCAACGGGGGCCGATATTGCCACGACATCAATCACCGATTTGGTTCAGGACGCTACCGGGCATATCTGGGCGGCTACCTATGGACAGGGCGTTTTAACGATTGACCCGGCTACCCGGCAGGTTCGTCAGTTTACCGCCAAAGCCGACCGGCTGCCTTCGGATGTAATTCAGCGTTTATGTTTCGACGTTACCGGCAATCTCTGGCTAGGCAGCGCCGGGGGAACCATTGCCCGAATGCGGCTAACGGATAATACCCTTCAGGTTTATAAGTTGCCCTCGCAGGGGAGTCTATCGTCGGGGAATACCATGACGATGCTGTGCGACAGCCGGGGTACGATCTGGGTGGGTACGCAGGGGTGGGGCTTGTTCCGCTATAACCCCCAGCGTGACCAGTTTGAATCGGTTTTTTTCCGCCCCCGAATTCTGGAGGGTATCAATATAGCCCGGAGCCTGTATGAAGACAAAACCGGACGGTACTGGCTGGGTACCGACGATGGCCTGGTGGTAGCCGAAAATGCCCGCTTTGAGCAAATCAGCCACTACCGCGCTAATCCGGCCGACCAGCATAGCCTGAGTACACACGCCATGGTATGTGTGCGGGGCGACCGGCAGGGAAACATCTGGATTGGCACCTGGGAGGGAGGACTCAACGTGCTGTTTAAACAGCCGGACTCCTTTGAACAATACACGCACCAGATTGGTCAGAAAAATAGCCTTCCCACGCAGAAGGTATCGGCCGTACTGGCCGATAGCCTAAATAATGTATGGCTGGGCAGCTCCCAGGGTCTGTCGTACCTGGACCGGAAAACAAAAACCTTCCGGCATTTTTCGCACCAGCCGGGCAAGCCTGGTTCGCTGGCGGGGAATGACGTGACGGATATTCATCGCCTGTCGGACCGGGCGCTGCTGGTCAATGTCTGGAACGAAGGGTCCGATGTGTTTGACCCCCGGACGGGACAGGTTGTCCGGCACATTACTACCCTGAAACCCGCTCAGATTCATAGTGTGGTGCCTACTGCGGGGAACAAAGCCTGGATAGCGACCAACCAGGGGGGAATATGGCGTATGGATCTACGTACCTGGCAAATAGAGCCCGTGCGGGCGTTTCCCTGGATGTCGTATTCCTTTACAACCCTGGTGGAGGCCCCCGACAGCACCTTGTGGATCGGTACGTACGGGAATGGGCTCCTGGAATGGCAGCGCCGTACCGGCAAATTACGCGTTCACCGCCGGATGCAACAGGCCGGCGGACTGTTGGATAATCATATCATCTGCCTCCTGGTTGACAGTCGTAAACGGGTATGGGTGGGCACCTCCGGTGGGCTGCATCGGTACGATCATCAACGGAAGTGCTTCGAACTGATCTCTACCGAAAATGGTCTTTCCAATGACGCCATCATGAGCATTCGGGAGGATACGCAGGGGAATCTGTGGGTGGGTACCAACGATGGTCTCTGCCGGATTGACCGCACCGATAAGGTGGTTCGTACCTACCGGCAAAGTGATGGGTTACCGGGCAATGACTTTACGGAACGAGCCGTGAGCCAAAGTCCCAACGGAACCTTGTTCTGGGGCGGTAAACATGGGCTGACGGTGTTTCACCCGAAGCAACTGGAGGCAACGCAGCCAACGTTTCCGGTGTATCTGACTGGCCTGAAGCTGTTTAACAAAACCGTAGTGCCGGGGGCCCCGGATGCTCCGCTGACACACAACCTGACCGAAACCAGGAAAATGACGCTGCGGCATAATCAGTCCGTGGTGACGTTCGATTTTTCGGCCGTGCTGTTTCAGGCGTACCGCAACGTCCGGTATGCTTACCGGCTGGAGAACTTTGAACCAACCTGGAACTACGTGGGTTCGCAGAGTTCAGCTACCTATACGAACCTGGACCCTGGTACGTACCTGTTTCGGGTGAAGGCAGCTTTGTCCGACGATTTCCGGCAGGCGTCCGAAACGGTTCTGCAACTGACGGTGCTGCCGCCCTGGTACCGGACCAACTGGGCTTATCTGTTATACGCGCTGCTGGTTGCCGGATTGCTGGCGCTGATTCGCCGGATCATCCAGATTCGGGAGGGCTACAAGACGGAACTGCGGCTGGAGCACCTGGAGACCGAAAAAGCGCGGGAACTGGACCGGCTCCGGTCGGGATTCTTTACTAATATCTCGCACGAGTTCAGGACTCCGCTAACGCTGATCCTGACACCCCTGGAACAATTTCTGGCTGACCTCACGCCCGACCGGCGACGCGGGCAGTTCCAGACGATGCACCAGAATGCCAGGCGGTTGCTCCGGTTGATTAATCAACTGCTGGATTTGTCGAAGCTGGAGTCCGGGTCGTTAAAACCCGACATCATGCGGCTGGATGTAATCGAGTTTGTGCGCCGGGTGGTAAATTCGTTTGAGCCGGCCGCTCTGCAGCAGCGGGTGACGCTCACCATAGAGGCCGACCTGACAACGTATACCGGCTATTTTGATCCGGATATTCTCGAAAAAGTCCTGTATAATCTGATTGCCAATGCCCTGAAATACACGTCGGAAGGAGGGATGGTCACCATCCGGTGTGCCATTCATGAGCCGGACGCAGCGCCGGAACTGCGGCTGGAAGTTGAGGACACCGGTATTGGCATATCGGCTGAGCACATCAGCCACATTTTTGACCGGTTCTACCAGGTGAACGGCCAGCACCGGCTGAAAAAGGCGGGTACCGGTATCGGCCTGGCCCTGACCAGGGAGCTGATTGAATTGCACCAGGGGAATGTTCAGGTCGAAAGCCAGCCGGGAGCGGGTACTGTGTTTATGGTAGTGCTACCCCTGTACGAAGCCGCTTTCCCTGCCGACTGGCTCTCGAACCGGGCTACCGATTCGGGCATACCGCTCGATAGCCCGGCCACGTACCTGGATACCCACACGGACGATACGCCGAGGGTGGCAGTTTCCTCCGGCGATAAGCCGCTGCTGCTGGTGGTGGAGGATCACGACGACCTACGGCACTACCTGGCCGATTGCTTCCAGCCCCATTACCGGGTTCTGGTGGCCAGCAATGGGCAGGAGGCTATGGCCCAGGCGGAAAAAGAAGTGCCTGACCTGATCATCAGCGACTGGCTGATGCCCGATATGGACGGCGTACAACTCTGCGAAGCCATCAAGACCAACGAGAAAACCAGCCATGTGCCGTTGATTCTGCTTACCTCCCGGTCGAGCAACGAAAGCAAGGTGCAGGGGCTGACCGTGGGTGCCGACGATTACATCACCAAGCCCTTCAACGTAAGCGTGCTGCAAACCCGCGCTACTAATCTGATTCAGGGCCGGAAGCGGTTGCGGGCGAAGTTCAGCCGGATGCTGTATCTGCAACCCGCCGATGTACCGATTGAATCGGCGGAGGAACAGTTCCTGAAAAAGGCGATCGCGTTTATTGAGACCCATCTTGCCGACCCCGAACTGGAAGTACAGCAGCTTGAGCAGGAACTGGGTATGAGCAATACGCAGCTCTACCGCAAACTAAAAGCACTGACCGGCAAAGGCGGTAACGATTTGATTCGGAATATACGGCTCCAGCGGGCGGCCAGGCTATTGCAAACCAGTGGTCGGCAGGTAGCCGAGGTGGCCTATCAGGTTGGGTTCAACGATCCGAACTACTTCATCCGGGCGTTCCGGAAAGAGTTTGGCGTATCGCCCGGCGAGTACGCTAAAACAAGTTCATCGGAAGAGCTGACATCATCGTAACGTTTATAACTTCGTCAGCTGCACACGGCTGACGGTCGATTGCCAGACCTGCAACGGACCATTGTTGTTGGTAACCAGCCACCATAAGGAGCCGTTGGGCCGGCGGAGTGAGGCTACGGCTTTGGCATCTTTATCCAGGTTAAGCCCGGCATTCAAAATGGGGCGGAAGTTGCCCCGGCCGTTGCCGGCCAGCAGGAGTCCTTTTCCGGCATCCTGTTGCCCACCGATGGTTTCGGAGCCGTAGAAGTTACCCGCCAGCAAGAGGTCTGTTTTGCCATCGCCGGTAAAGTCACTTGCCTGGATTCCATAAATCGGGGCCATCTGCGCTTCAATGGGCAGGCGGTGTACAACAAACCCTGCCTTACCCCGATTCTCGATGTAACAACTGGCCATCTGCTGGGCCTCCCGAACGTAAACTCCGGCGAGTTCTTCGTTGGTAAACATCTCCTCAAACGGATGGCTGGCGTAGTCGTGGTAGGTAGGGAAGCGCTTTTTAATGGATGGAATCTGCGAGGTCATCACATCCCGCTGGGCAACCGGTACCTGCTGGTGGTTCAGATAATAAGTCAGAATCGGGTCGAGCCGACCGTTGTGGTCGAAATCACCGGCGTAGACCCGCACCGGTTCCTCCGCCGACGCCCGAAATTTGCAGTTCAGACCCAGGTTACCGGCAATAAAATCAACATCGCCGTCGCCATCCATATCCTTCGCCAGCAGGGAACACCACCAGCCGGCTGTTTCCTCCAGTCCTTTGGGTGTGCCTCCTGCAAGGCGGTCGCCCGTATTGGTAAACAGGGTGGGTGCCATCCATTCGCCCACCAGCATGAGGTCGGGTTTACGATCTTTATTCACATCCGTCCAGACCGCAGCGGTAACCATACCGGCCTGGCGCAGCCCCGGCGCTACCTGATTCGTTACATCGGTGAAGACGCCTTTATCGTTCCGGAGCAGGTAACTATCCGCTGGCTTTGGATACTGGCCGGGAATAATTCGGCCACCCCGGAAGAGATCAACGTCACCGTCGCCATCAAAGTCAGCAGCTGTGACGCAGGAGCCGCTTGAACGGGTAGCCGGCACGGCTGAAAAGGCAATCTCATACGTTGGCAGACCTTCGGCTCCTTTGCCCGCGTTGAGGTATAGCCGGTCCTGGTATACTTCCGATAAACCTTCCTCCTGACTACCTCCGCTGACCACGTACAGGTCCTGATCACCGTCACCATCGGCATCAAAGAATATTGCGCCCATGTCTTCGTACGCCTGACTGCCGGGTAAGCAAACCAGGGCGAACCGACCAGATGCCTGCTGGACGTAAATCGCTGAGGGCTTTCCAAAATCAGTACCCATAAAGAAATCGTCGAGGCCATCGCCGTTGGCGTCACCCACCGTGAGGCAGGGGCCATTTTTCGAGTACTGATGGGGCAATAGTGGTGTGCGGTTAAAATCAACAACGGCGTTTTCCTGGTGCGTCAGATGCAGACCCGTATGCTCCGCCGATAGTTCGGCAAATAAGGGTTGGCCGGCGGGAGCGGATTCCTGCCAGTCGCCGGACGGTTTATACGGTACCGCCAGAAGCTGGTCGACAGCACTTGGGCGGAGGACCTGCTTCTGGCCATTGGGATAGCGGATAACCAGCGAGTCGATGCGACTGACGCTACCCAGGCCAAAGTGCAGGGCAGATTCTACGGTAGAGACAAAACCCCGCACCGGTGATAGCTCCTGCATCTGCACCTGGTTACCGGCGTACAGCCAAACCTTCGTACCAATGGTGACTGGGAGTTCGGGTGTGGTGGCAAAGGTCAGCCGGAGCCAGTGGGGTGCATTCTCGCGCTGGTTTAGCCGGTTCTCCAGCACTAGGGCTTCGCCATCGATGTTGTTGGTGATCAAATCCAGATCGCCGTCATTGTCGAAGTCGGCGTAGGCGGCACCGTTGGAGTACCCGGCCTGATCGAGCCCCCAGTCGGCAGATACATCGGTAAAGGTCAGTGCCGCAGCCGGGTTACTGCCCTGGTTGCAGTAAGCATAGTTGGATATATTGATTTCGGGCAGGCGGTATAGTTCTTCTTTGATCTTCCGGGCCTGAGCCTCGGGCGTCCCAAACGTCGCCTGCTCGTGGTTGAACACGATGTAATCCAGGTTGGTTACGTCGCGTCGGTAGCCATTGGTGATATACAAATCTTTCCAGCCATCATTGTCGAGGTCGGCCAGCAGCGGTGCCCAACTCCAGTCTGTCTTCTCGATACCCGCCAGTTGGCCAACTTCGCTGAAAACAGGTAAGCGGGTTGGGGCGGGGCGCACGGGGCTTGGGGGGGAAGTATTGATGCCATCTCTACTGTTTACTCCCTGCGCCTTTCTTTCTGCTCCCTGCCCTTCGCCCCAACCCGCTTGCCCCAGGCTTCCTCGGTTCAACTGGAGCGTATTACGCACGAACTGGGGTTCGTAGCCCAGTTGCAGGTCCATCTGGAAGCGGTTGTAATTGGAGCCGGGCAGCATCATCTTCTGCCGGTAATTGTCCGCCGGCAGCATATCCATGACCACAATGTCGGGTAGTGCATCGTTGTTGATGTCGGCAATATCCACGCCCATACCGTTATGCGTCTGGTGCTTCAGCATGGCAGCCGCCTGATTGGTAAACAGAGCCTTGCCGGCCTGGTTACCCGGTTGATTGAGCCAGACCAAATCATTCGACAGAAAATCGTTGGCGCAGTACACGTCCGGCCAGCCATTATCGTCCAGGTCACTCACGCACAATCCCAGTCCGTAGCCCTCCGTCAGGATGCCGGATTGATGGGTTACATTGACGAAGGTGAGTTCTTTCCCCTCTTTACTCATATTCCGGTACAGCCGGTCGTTGCTGGGTGATTCGCCGTGGGTGCGTTTGGGGCGGAGGGCGTTCCGGTTGGTAGTCTCAATGGCGTTGGTCAGCAGGTAACAGTCGAGGTCGCCGTCACGGTCGTAGTCGAAAAAAGCGGCCTGGGTGCTGTAGCCCATATCGTTGAGGCCGTATTCGGCGGCTCGTTCGGTGAAGCTAGGTATGCCGTCGGGGCCGGGGCCGTTGTTGATAAAGAACTTGTTGGCTCGCCGGGTTGTGTCTTTCTCGGGGCCGGCTACGCAGACATAGATGTCCGGCCAGCTATCCTGGTTCACATCGGCCACGCTGACGCCGGTACACCAGACATTCGTGCCGGTTCCCGATTGTTTTGTGATATCCTTAAAGTGAAAGGCGCCTTCATTCAGGTATAGCTGACTGGAGACCTGATTACCGGCAAAGTACACATCGGCCAGTCCGTCTTTGTTGAAGTCGCCGATACCAACCCCCGCGCCATTGTACATATACTCGAAGGTGAGCGCGTTTACGGAATCGGTCTCGGTCAGCCGGTTATTAAACGTAATGTTGGTTTCCGCCGAGCTACGCTGCACAAAGAGTCTGTCCCGGGAGGTGCAGCTACTCAGCCACCCGGCCAGCCACAGAACGGCCCAGCCTGAGCGAAAAAGCAATTTGGTACACATGGTTCAGGATTAGCAGGTAGCCCGGAATTGTAACTCAAGTGGTAAAACGTAGGGCGACTGACCCGGCCCCGGTTGTTTGCCGACGATCTGAGCCACTAACCGGCCAATCTCCGCCGACGGATGCGAGATAACTGAGACGCCACCGGCCAGCAGGCGCGTGTATTCATTTTCGATAAAGCTGACAATGCCCAGGTCCTGTCCAAGGCGGAGCTGGTGTTGCTGGCTGTAATCCACCAGGGTGATCAGGTCGGCGCTGTCCATGACAAAGTACGCCTGGTGCCGCCGGATGTCGTTGGAGGTAAGTTCATCCAGCAACTGAAAATCAAAGTCATGGCGGATACAGAACTGCTGAAAGGCCCGTATGTAGTCGGCACCGAAGAATTCAGCTGTCGGCAAGACCAGATTCAGGCGTTTGTACTTCTTCAGAACAGACGCCTGGCTTTGCAGCGCTTCGTAGAGAGCCTTTTCGCCCCCGTAACGGATCTGGTGGCCATGCTGTAGAACTTCCTGCCACTGGCTGCCGACCAGAATCAGCTGGTTGCCCGGCAGGTTGCGCAGGCACTGAACGGTAGCCGGGCTGGTGCCAAGCAGGTGAGGCATCAGCAGAAAATAATGGTAGTTGCCCAGGTGTTTGTCAATGACCTGGCAGAGCAGGTCCTGGCGGTAGTTGTAGGTGCAGATGTCAATGAGGGCTTCATCGTTCACGTGCCGGGCAATGGCATCGTGCAGCTGCTTCACACTCTCGGTCAACTGTCCGGTAATAATCAGCACCCGGTGCGACCGGCGGCTGGATCTGCCGGCAATAAAATAGCCTTTGCGGTAGACGGAGGTAATCAGGCCGAGTTGGTAAAGGGTCTCGTACGCCCGCTTTACCGAATCTTTCGAAAGATACCATTCAATACAGGCTTCATTGATGGAGGGTAGCCGGTCGCCAATGCGTAATACGCCACCTTCAATGTCGCTGATCACCGCGTTGACCACTTGCAGATACTTGGGCGACCGCTGACTTTCGTTAAATGTAGGTGTGTGTTTCATAAGGTTTGAGGCTAGTTGTATCAGGTTAGTACGAGCCAAATCACCGCCAGCAGAATACCGAAAAGCAGCAGCAGCGCCATCGGCTCTAACCAGCGACTATTTTGCTCGTTAACGATTGGGGCTTTGGCGAACCAGTGACGAAGGTTCCTGACCATCCGGGCCGGTCCATTGCTCCAAACTTTACCGTTCATTACTTACTAAAATTCCTTGGTAAAGTGATACAAATATCCTCCTGCGTCTGAAAAGCGGGTAGTACGGATTCAGCGTTTGATAGCATAAATCCGGCAAATACCCTGAAAAACGTTATCTGACAGGCTTTTTAGCAGAACAGGCCGTATCACGGCCTGTTCTGTATGGATTACTGACCTGACAACTGCCTTAATAACCGGTATTCTGTTTCAACTCTGGATTCAGGTCAAGTTCGCTCTGCGGAATCGGTTTCAGCAGATTTTTGTCCGACCAGTTTGCGTTGGCTGCCTGCCGGCCGAAATCAACGTTCTGCTTAATGTTGATCTTTCCCGCCCGGTGCCAGCGAACGAGGTCGTTGTACCGGTGGCTCTCCAGCGCAAACTCCACCCGGCGCTCGTGCATCAGCGCCTTGAACAGGTCGGCTTCAGTGGTGGCTGTTACATCGGGAAGAATCGCACCGGTAGGGTCGGCCCGCCGACGTACCTGGTTGATCAGTTGGGCAGCGCCGGCCAGATCTTTGGTTGGTCCCAGAATCTTGCACTCGGCCAGCATGAGCAGCACATCGGCGTAGCGGATCACCCGCTCGTTATTTACGCTCAGGTTCGACCGGAAGTCGATGTTACCGTCTTTCTTCACGTACTTGGCCGGCGACGACCCCGTCCCGGAATAAGCAGCCTGATAAACCCATTTCTTGGAGCCGTCTACGTTTTCGCCGGTATCGTACGGGTCGCCTTCCAGGAAAATGGTGGCGGCCCGGCGGGGGTCGCCTTTTTCGAATTCATTCTGGAGGGGCGTTGTAATCTGTACCTGGCCGTAGCCCTGGGCGTTGGAGCCGGGGGCGCAGATGTTGTTGGGTCCACAGGACGCCCGGAAATAGATCAGGCGGGCCGTACCGGCATCACCAATGCTGCTGCCACCGGCCGAGAAGTTAAAGTCGGCCGGGAGCCACGGATTACCACCTCCCAGGCCCATCTGAATCTCGAAGATCGACTCCGCATTGTTTTCGGTGGTGGGGGTGAAGTTATCCTGAAAGTTTTTCACCAGCGAGTACTTGCCAATCAGGCTCTGGAACTCGCTGGCGGCTTCGGTGTACAGGGCCGGCTTGTTTTCCCACTGCGCCCGGTACAGCAGCACCTTGCCCAGCAGGGCCGTAGCCGCGCCTTTGGTTGCCCGGCCCCGGTTACCATCGTCCCATTTTTCGGGTAGGGCCTCTTTCGCCAACTTCAGGTCCGAGACCACCACATCCCATAACTGGCCGGCAGTTGAATTGCCCGACCGGGTCTCTTCCAAACTACGGGCGGTCTTCTCCACCAGCGGGGCCTGCCCGAATTGGGTCGCCAGGAAAAAGTTGTAGTAAGCCCGCAAAAAACGCGCTTCGCCGTCGAATGCTTTCCTGGTAGCATCCGGTAAGCCCTTAGCTTCCGGTAGTTTTTCAAGAACGATGTTGGACCGCTGAATACCTTTATAGGTGGTTTGCCACAAGGCCCGCCAGGTTCCGTCGGTTGAAGTCCAGTTGAACAGGTCGACGTTGTCTACAGAGCCGTTCGGATACGTGGTATCATCGTCCGTCAGCAGAACGCCCTTGAACCAGCCACCGCCGTCGAATTGCTCGTACGTATAGTTGAGCAGCGCCGAGTAAGCCAGCAGCAGGGCCCCTTTAAAGTCATTCTCGGACTGGTAAAAGGTCTGTTCGTCGAGGGTGCCGAGCGGAGACAGATCCAGTTTCTTTTCGCATTGGGTAAATGTGCCACCGATCAGCAGAGCGGCTAAGGCTATGGGAAGAAATCGCTTTTTCATACAAGTTTCGAGTAAGGCTTAGAAGGTCAGGTTAGCACCAATCTGGATGATCACCGGCTGGGGTATGTTCGAATTATCCGTACCAGCCTGCAATTGGGAGGCACTACTGCCATAGGTAATGACCTCCGGATCGAGACCGCTGTAGTTGGTGATCCGGAAGAGGTTGGTCGCGGCTACATACACCCGTGCCGACTGGAACGCCCGGATCTTGTCGAGGGCAAGGCGGGGTACCGTGTAGCCGAGCTGGATGTTCTTGAAGCGCAGGAAACTGCCACTCTCGACCCAGCGGCTGGAGAACCGGTTGTTGCTGTTCAGGTCGTTGGCCGTAGCTCTGGGCATTTCGTTGCTCGATCCTTCTCCGCGCCAGCGGTTGTTGACACTGGCCAGCGCATTACGACCTCCGCCCGTCAGGCCTTCGGCACCGACCCGGAACGAGTTATAGACGCTGTTGCCGGCAACACCCTGGAACAGAAGCGCCAGGTCAAAGCCTTTGAAGGTGGCATTCGCCCCAAAACCATAGAAGAAATCCGGAATGGTTTTGCCCAGGTACGTCCGGTCCTCAACGGTGATCTGCCCATCGGACTGGCCGCTGAACCGCTCTCCGTCGGTACCGGGGCCGTTGTTGTCTTCAAAGATCAGATCACCGGGTACCGGCTTCCGTCTGTTGACAGTCACATCGGGCAGGGCTGCGTTGGCCTGCTCCTGATTCTGGTAGACGCCCTGCACCTTGTAGCCGTAGAAATAGCCGATGGGGTAGCCCACCGCCGTACGGTAGTTACCGCTCGCATACTCCTGCACTCCCGGTGCTAGCGACACCAGCCGGTTGCGAATGGTAGTGATGTTACCGAACAGTTCGAGGGTGGCCCCTTTGCCCAGCTGCGACCGGTAGCTGGTTTCCAGTTCGATACCCCGGTTGTTTACCTGCCCCAGGTTTACCGGAATGTTTTCAAAGCCGGATGTCAGGTTTACCGGAAGGCTGTACAGGAAGTCTTTGGTGTTGCGGTTGTAGTAGGTGGCCAGGATGTTCAGCCGGCCGAAGAAAGTAGCGTCAAACCCTACGTCCACGCTCTCGTTGGTTTCCCAGCGCAAACCCCGGTTGATGAGCGACGGAATACCCGAGCCTTTAAACGATGATTGATTGATACCCAGCGTATACCAGGGCGATTGCACCACCCGTGCTACATATGGAAAATCGATGTTGATCTTGTCGTTGCCTAACTGCCCCCAGCTACCCCGCAGTTTCAGGTCGGTGATAAACGCGACTTTGTCTTTGAAAAACTCTTCGCTCGAAATCCGCCAGGCGGCCGATACCGACGGGAAAAGCTTGGCGCGGTTCTCCGGCGCAAAGTTCGACGACATATCGTACCGGGCCGTTACCGTAACCAGGTACTTGTCGCGGAAGTCGTAGCTGACCCGGCCGAAGTAGGCGGCATAGGCGCGTTGTGACAGGCCGGCGCTGGCGTTGTTGAACAGGAAACCACCTTTTCCGTCGGAATTACCCTGCTGGTTGCTTACGTTCTGGTAGAAATTCGGGTTGGTGCTCTGGAAGTTGAAACCGGTGTAGCCCAGCGAGCTGCCCCGGATGTCCTGGAACTCGGTTCCGGCAATGGCGTTGACCGTGTGGCCGCCAAATACGTTCTCGTACGACAGTGTATTGGTAAATACCTTTTGAATACCGTCCCCGCGTGAATCATTGTACTCGTTGGTGTTGCGCTCCTGACCGAGTTCGGCGGCTGTGTAGCCGGGGCGCCAGCCCGTATTTTTAGAGACGTTGTAATCCAGGGCGGCCACTGATCGGAACTTCAGCCCTTTAACAATCTCTACTTCACCGTAGATATTACCCAGCATCCGGGTTGAGTTATTCAGGTTATCGACCACCTGGTTGATACCGGCCACGTTCAGGATGGTCAGACCTGCTACCCCGGCATTGCCCGTGAAGCCGTAGCGGTTGCCCGGTACCGAATTGTCGGTATCGTAGATGCTGAAGAAAGGTGGCTGGTTGATGGTACCGGCGTAAATGAAGCCGTCGCCACCGGCATTGCTGCCCCGCCTGATCTGCGAATGGGCAATGGTCAGCGCCTGCCCGACTTTGAGCCGGCTGCCAATTTTGTGGTCGCTGTTGACCCGGAAGGAGTAGCGGTCCAGATCCCATTTCTTCACAATGGAATTCTGCTGGAAGTAGCCACCCGAAATAAAGTAATTGGAGTTCTCGTTGCCGCCGTTTACCGATAAGTTATAGTTGCGAATCGGCGCGTTGTCCTGTACAACGGCATCCCGAAACGCCTGCCGGTTGTCGACGTTAACGTACTTGCTGCCCGGCCGCAGATCGGGGTGCAGCACCAGATAGTCCCGGTCACCGGGCTTCAGGCCGGCCTGGTTATTGGCGTTTGCCTGGGCCTCCTGCGCCAGCGCGAGGTAATCGGTCGTGCTCAGCATCTGGTATTCTTTCGGGAAGTTCTGTACGCCCGTATACACGTCGAACGCCACCCGTGGCTTGCCTTGTTTGCCCCGCTTGGTGGTGATCAGCACGACCCCGTTAGCCGCCCGCAGACCATAGATAGAGGCCGATGAGGCATCTTTCAGCACCGAAATATTTTCAATATCGGCCGGGTTGATCTGGTTGGCCGTACCATCGCCGATGGGTACCCCATCGACCACAAACAGGGGCTGGTTGTTACCCACCGTGCTGACGCCCCGGATGCGGATGGATACCGGCCCGCCGGGCGTACCGTCGACGTTCGTAATCTGCACCCCGGAAACGCGTCCCTGAATAGCCGCTTCCGGACTGGCTACCGGCAGGCGGGTAATCTCGCGGGCCTGCACGGTTCCGATCGACTCCGTCAGCTTACGCGTTGTTTTCTGGCCGTACCCCACTACCACCACCTCGTTCAGGGCGCGGGTATCCGACTGCAGCGTTACACTAACCGTGTTGCTGCTGCCGACCGGTGCCTCCTGGGTGATAAAACCGACCGACGAGATCACCAGCGTGGCTGCGTTGCCCGGTACACTAAGCCGGAAGTTCCCTTCGGCGTCGGTGGTGGTACCGGTGTTGGTGCCTTTAATGACCACGTTGGCGCCGGGCAGGCCCCGGTTATCGGTAGCATCGACAATTCGCCCCGATACCGTGCGGGCCTGAGCGTATACCGATTTGTTCAGGCCAATCAGCAGGATCAGGCTCATCACAAACGGGACAACGCGTAAAAAGTAGGGTGTTGGGTTCATAGAGTATAAGGCTTGAATAATATGTCGAGGGTAAAGTAGAGAAGATTAGCTTGCATATCTGGGTGGGTCTGGGTGGCCCCAAAGCCGATAAACCAGCAAAATTTAGCTTATTGCACCTGCTTAACCCGTGCAGCCCCATGTCTCTCCGTCTGATTTTCCTGCTATACCTGCTCGTGTGGTCTTTTCAGTTGCCCGCCCAGTCGTATCCGCCGGTGCCGGAACTGCCAGTACCGGCTTCATTTACCGCTAATCTGCCCCGAACAACCAGTCTGCTGACCTCCACCGAAAATCCGCCCAGACAGGTTCGGGTGCTGGTATACGGTCAGTCCATTAGTATGCAGACCTGGTGGCAGCAGGTGAAACAGTTTTTGCAGCAGCGCTACCCTAATGTGCAGCTGGTGATGGAAAACCGGGCCATCGGCGGCTTTAGCAGCGATCGGCTGAAATGGATGGTGGCGAACGATGTGGTGCCGTTTTATCCGGACCTGATCCTGTTTCACGACTACGGTAATGAACCCGATTACGAGCAGATCATCCGAACCATTCGCAGCCAGACTACCGCCGAGGTAATCATTCAGACCGACCATATAGGCATCGGCCAGAATGAGGAGTGGCACGACCGGCACGGCAATGTCTGGATGCCGGCTCTGTGCGACAAGTATGGGCTGGCGCTGCTCGATGTGCGGGCTGCCTGGAAAGCGTATCTGGCGCAAAATCAGTTAAAGCCTGGCAAATTACTTTCTGATAACGTTCACCTGAATGAGCACGGCAACCACGTGATGGCCCAAATCGTTCAACGCTATCTGGAGGCACTGCCCAAGCGCGCCGAAGAGTTGGCCAACACCGTTCGGGTGCTGCGCAGCGGCCGCGACTTTTCACCGAAAAATAGGACGATCCGGCTGCCTGTGACCGGCAATCGGATAGATATCGTCTGGCGCGCAGCCGCTGATTCGGTGCAGCCGGTAGCGGTAACTATTGATGGTCAACGGCCATCAACCCACCTGGCAGGCTACTACTACAGCCGTCCGGCGCTTAAGCCAACGGGTTTTTTCCTGAACCGGATTGGTCAGTTGCTGGTAATCAGACTCGGTGGTAAGCCACAGGCAGAAGACTGGACGCTCACCGTTACGGCAGTTGACACTATTCGGCAGCAGCTTCAGTTCAGCGTCAGCGGGTCCCGGACGGGTGAAGATGGTACGGGGCGCAGCGACCAGCCATTTATTTCCAGATCCGGACGGATGCAGATTGATTCAACGGGTTGGTTCCGGCGCAAAAATCCGGGCGATTTCCGGCAGTTTCCCTGGTTGAAGCCCGGAGATTCGTTGCACTGGCGGGTCTTCTCTGCAGGTCAGGATACCTGCCAGCCGGGTAAGGAGGCAGTAACTACGATTGTGCAGGGAATAGCCAATACGGAGCACCGGCTGGCGCTATCCGGTAAAGGCATACGGGCTATTCAGGAAATCAGGGTGTACCAGCCGCCGTTGCGGCCTTAGTGGCTCTGCTTAGTTCTGCACGTAAAAAGGAATATTGGCGGTGGCCCAATGCCCTTTTCCGTCGTAGGCGTAGACAAACAGGCGATAGGCCCCCTCCTCGATGGGGGCCTGAAAAGAGAGTTGAGAAGTATTGGGCTCCTTTATCAGATCAGGAATCGCCGGTGGGCGCTTTTCGCCGTTGCCGCCGTAGGGAAATGTGGTGCCTTCGCGGAGTACCTCCCAGTTGTACTGTAGCGCATCGCCCTCCGGATCGCGAACCCACACCCGCGCCTGCCCAGGCTGACCGGGTTGCATATAAATGCCCTGATACGCTGTTTTTCCATCAAGTTTAACGGAGTCCAGTCGAGGTGTCCGGTTGGCGGGCCAGCGGCCGGTCCATTCGTAATGCATCACATCAACGGCTTCGGTTTCCAGCCCCTGCGCGTCGAACATCCCAAACCAGGTGTGGGTGCGTTCCTGGTGCTGCCGCCACAGGAACACGAAGGAGCCAAGGCACATGGCTTTATCGGCGGCAATCACGCGTTCGTACCGCTGTCGGTATTGGTCGGCTTTCATGCTGCTGGTTTCTTCGATGGGGGCTTTCCACGGCGTTTTCGGTACCTGCCAGAATCCGGTTGGACCCCACTCGGTGACGGCATAGGGTTTTTGCCAGCCAAACTTCCGGAGCCACTCCGGTATTCTGTCCAGATCACCGTATTCGTTAACGCCCAGCAGGTCCAGGTCGGGGCATTTGGTGAGCAGATCCTGCATCTTCTCCTGGTTGATCGATCCGACCACCGTCATGACCGGATGATTGGGGTCGACCTGGTGAATTTCCTTCGCCAGTGCGTTTACGGCATCCCAGACTTTGGTGTTATAGTGGTCCTTTACATTCGCTTGAATAAAGTCCAGCTCATTGCCCAGCGCCCACATCAGCACCACCGGATGGTCTTTGGTCTGCCGCACAATCGCCATCACCCGGTCGTGCTGTTTTTTCACAGCTTCCGCATCATCGTAATTCATACCGTCGCGTTCGGCCCGGACGGGCAGATTTACCAAAGCCGTAAGCCCCAGGCTGTCGGCCCGGTTCAGGTTTTGCCGGTTAGCGCCGGTTCGGATGGAGTTGCCGCCGTACTGCTTCAGCTTGACGAGGTAGTCATTACCAACGGCTCCCTGAATAAAGTAGGGCTTCCCGTTCCGGATAAGTTGAAAGGCGTCTTTGTTCTTTGTGATACGCACTACGCTGGGTTGACCGAAGGTAGTGGTGGCGCAAAAGGTCAGGAGCAGAAAGAGGGTACGTTTCATGAGTTATGGGCTTGGGTTAATAGTGGGGTGTGGGGTAGAACGGATTGGAAATCCGTTTTACTTAATACCCACCAGCGTAAGCACGCTCCTGGCTGGCAATATAATGCTCTCGCCGACCTTTACAACAGCGCCTTCTTTGCAGTCTTCGGTAGCCGACGTTCGATAGGTCTGATACTGGGTGGAAACACCGTCGCCTTTGACAAATACCGCTTTTTCCGCGCTACCCACATTGCTGATGACAAGCGTAGGCAGGCCATCTTTAACAAACGCCAGCGGCAGCAGATCGGCATCGGTAGTATTCGCTTCTACGCGCACGGCACCGGGGCGGACATAGCGGTAAAACTGCCTGGAAACATAATACCGCTTGCTTTTTTCGCCCTGGCTGTTCATTAGCGAGTATTCATCGAGGGTGCCGGTGCTGAGGGTCCAGAAGACCCAGGCCGATACGTTGCCGTAGCGCAGGGCAGTGTACATGGCTTTGGCGAGGGACATGGCCCCCTCGTGGTTATTTTTGAAACCCGAGGTTTCGGTCATCCACAGAGGCAAATTATACGGTTTGCCCCAGCCAGACATCGTTTGCCAGGTACCGGCGTCTGTTGAAGCCGGCTGAACCCCGTCAAAGGCGTAACCGTGGGTGGCAATCATGCCGACGAAGGACCGCGCTTCGGGATCATTCAGGGTAGGCATTGTCATGTTCCGCACGCCGTCGAGCCAGCCGACGTCTTCGGGCAGAAAAAGTTTGGTGGCAATACCTTCCTGCTTAAAGCGGGCGCCCACCACCTTGACTAAATCCCGCAACGCTTCGCCATCGTACACACAGGACTGGTAAAACTGGGAAAAACGGGGTTCGTTCTGAAGGCTGAGTCCGTAGAGGTCGACCCCAACCTCACGTTTGAAAATCCGGCAGTACGCTACGCACATTTCCGCAAACTCGGCGTAGTTCTCTGTTTTAAGCTGATTACTATTGGCGGTTGGGTTACGGCTGTAGGCGGGGGCGGAGTTTTGCTGGGTTCCGTTATCGATGCGGTTGTTCCACTTCATCCAGGGGGGCGGACTCCAGACGGAGGCAATAAACGTTTCGACACCTGCCTGACGGAGTGCTTTCAGGTGCGGCACCCGTTCACCAAAGGGCGCATGGTGTCCTGGAATCCGCCGGTCGAGGTTGTAACGGGACAGGTCCGTGACGGCTGGGTCAGCATTGTCATTTTCGATCTCGAACGAGGTGGGGAGTTCGTCGCGGATGATGGTGCAGCCAAGGTCAGTTACGATATCACGCACAAACCGCTCGCTGGTAAACGGCCCGCTGGACCAGTACACATCCTGCGCTCCAAAGCCGCCAAATCCCGTGATGGTCTGATACGTTTTACCGGCATCGAGTGTCAACTCCACGGGTGTTGGTCGGGCGGGGGCCGGCGTTGCGTTAGTGCCTGAATCTGTCGGCTGACACGCAACCAGGTTGCCGCCAAAAAGCAGGATAGGGAACAGTCGGGTCATCATAGGGCAAAGAACGCCATTTAGGCAACCGATTGCCAGACCCACCCACCCAGACCGACCCAGCCCGACCCAGCCCGAAACAAGGCTTTTACTGCGTAGCCCGCAGCACCCAGCCGGTCTGGCCATTTGGCGACCGGACTAATTGAAAGTCTTCTACCACCCCCAGCACATCAACCGCCATGCCGCCGGGCAACGTTTCAACGATGGCCGCCTGGGAGGTAGCCGCTTCGAGCAAATTGGTTGGCCCCGCAATGGGTAACCGCCGGATTGGTTTGTCAACCGGCTCTATGACCGTACTGGATACGTAGCCGGTCAGCTCACCGGGCAGTTCGACCCGGAGCCATTCGGCGGTCCCACCCAGCACGGTGAAGGCAAAGGACCGGGGTAGTTCCTGCAATACGGGGGCATCGGGCTTCGGCGATTGCCGCACCACCGCCCGCGTGACCGATACCCGAACCGAATCGCCAAGGCGGCTTTCGGACAGCAGTGGCTGGCGGGCCGGTCCCGAGCCAAGCCGCACAAATGGTAGCGGATCGACGGCCCCTTCGCTGAACTGGTAGACGCCAAAATGCAGGTGGGGAGCTGTGTTGCGGGCGTTGCCGGTGTTCCCGACCGTGCCGATGGTATCACCTACAGACACCTGCTGCCCCTCCCGGACCAACTGCTTATCCAGGTGAGCGTAATAGAGCCGGAGGTTGCGCTTGACATCCGACAGCCAGACCACATTGCCGCCCAGCCTATTAACGCCGACGCCCGAAATGATGCCGTCTACCGAAGCCAGCAGCGGGGTGCCACGCGGAGCAAAGATGTCGACACCTTCATGGGTACGCCGGCCTCCGTCGCGGGGTGCTCCGAAATAGCTGCTGATACTGCGGCTGTCGCGGTCCTTCACCGGAAAGCTTAGTACGGGTTCACGGGTGATGGAGATGGTATAGCTACCTCCCCGCAGCAATTCCGGCTGAATCCGGATGAGGTGGGCCCCCGACCGACGGGTTTCCCAGACGAGCCGGTTGGTATCGGCCTTTGCCGACACAATCCGGTCCGGCTCGCGGCCACTGAGGTCAAATACATCGATAAAGACCTGAGCATCCTTCATCCCCTGAATATCGACCTGAATATAAAAACGGTCCCCCCGCTTGGAGTTCAGCCGGTAACCGACCGCAAAGGGTTTGCTGGCCGAAAAGTAGCCACTCTCCCGGTGCGGTACCGAGATCCGGACAGAGTCCCGCATGGCGCGATCGGCAGCCGCTACCCAGTCGGCCCCCAGGGCTGTCTGATCGAGTTTGGCATCTTTCAGGGAGCGCTCATACTGCTCATGCGGGGAACTCGACCGGAACAGCGTATTGGGTCCTAGACTCTTACAAGCGTTGAGCCATACCAGTATTGCTATGGCAACAAACTGTTTCCAGAACCGGGGTATAAACCTACGTTCAAGCATATCATCTGTTAATAATTCATTCATGTAGTAAATGTCCAGACAGGCATTGAGCCTCATTGCGTTAACGGACAGAAAAAGCAAGATGTTTGTTCAGGAGCCGGAAAGGGCCGCAAAGGTCTTTTCAGCAACAAATGAAAACAACAGGTAGTTAGGGGGGAAAGAAGAAATGTTATGGAAAGCAGAGCAAAACTTTTGGGCCATCCGGCCCACCAACTCCTGATCGTATTTCCGCTGGGCCTGCTGGCCACAGCTGTCATTTTTGATGTTATTTACCTGATAAACGATAATTCCACCATGGCGGTAGTTTCGTACTACATGATCAGTGCCGGACTGATCGGCGGACTGGTGGCGGCCCCGTTCGGCTGGATCGACTGGCTGGCTATTCCGTCGGGCACGCGGGCCAAAAAGATCGGTCTGATGCACGGCATGGGCAATGTGCTGGTGCTCATCCTGTTTGCGGTGAGCTGGCTGTTCCGGATGGACAATACGGACAATGTTCCTTCATCAGCCGCTCTGATTTTTTCGTTTGCGGCTTTTGCCCTGGCCGGCTTTACGGGCTGGCTCGGCGGTGAGCTGGTCGACCGGCTGGGCGTCGGCGTCGACCGGGGAGCACACCTGAACGCACCCAGCTCTCTTTCGGGCCGCCCGGCTGTGGAGGGGAGAGCGCTTTAGGAATGAAGAACGATGAATGGGCTAGCGCAGCTTTTCATTCATCGTTCCTCATCAAATATTACGGTTGCTTCTGTGCGACCGGGGCTGGTGCTTTCAGGTATTTGTCAAACCACTGCAGATAGCGCTCGAATCGGTCTTTCTGGTAACTGGGCACCGAAATACCGTGGAACTGACCTGGGTAAATAATCAGTTCGGTGGGAACGCCCAGCGAACGGAGTGCCTGGTACATCTGCTCGCTGCCGGCCACGGGCACATTAAAGTCTTTTTCGCCGACCATGAACTGGGTCGGCGTTTTTATGCGGTCCGCTTTCAGGAAGGGGTACGATACCTTCAGCCATTTATCCAGATTCTTCCAGGGCGCCCCCAATTCAGTTTCGTACTGGTTGGTATACTGGTCGCTTCCGTACAGGGACAGCTGAAGCGAACTACCGGCTCCACTAGCGGCTGCTTTAAAGCGGCTATCGGTGGCGATGGTGTAGTTGGTCAGAATACCGCCGTAACTCCAGCCGCCGATCCCCAGACGCTCAGGATCGGCAATGCCTTTCTCAATCAGGTAATCGGTAGCGCCGAGAATATCCACGACTTCCTTATTGCCCCAGTCGGCATAGATGGCTTTGGTAAAATCGAGGCCACGGCCGTTGCTGCCCCGGTAGTTGACGGCGGCAACGGCATATCCGCCGGCCGCCAGCATCTGACGGGAGAGATCAAAACCATAGTTGTCCTGTCCAACGGGACCCCCGTGGATGAACAGGATCAGGGGCAGGCGCTTGCCGGCCGGGGCATTGGCCGGGCGGTACAAAATCCCGGATACCTGCGTGCCGTCTTTGCTGCGGGACGTAAACCCTTCAACGGAAGCTAATTGCAGCGGGCTAACAAATTCGTCGTGAACCGTAGTGAGTCGACGGGGTTTGCCGTCTTCAAGCGCGTACAGTTCGGCCGGGAGGTGCGGTTCACTCATCAACGTCAGCCATTGTCCGGCCGCTTTCGGCTCCAGGGCACTAAACGTCCGATTGCCGCTCGCCAACTGGGTTAGTTTACCGGTGGCTACGGCATATTGGCCCACATATACCTGCCGGTCATCTTCGACCAGCACACCGATTGATTGCCCGTCTTTCGACCAGCGCGGATTACGTACCGGACGGTCAAGCGTTTTTGAAAGCAGGGTAGGCTCGCCACCATCTTTACTGATTACAGCCAATAACGGCTGATCGTACATCAGGAAGTTACCCGAGCCGGTCGAGCGAAGGTAGGCCAGGCTTTTGCCGTCGGGGCTCCATACGGGGCTGTGGTCGTAGCCGGTCCAGTCGGTGAGCCGTTTCAGGGTGGCTCCTTTGCGGGCATCGATCAGCCAGATGTCGGTGTTCTGGTTCTTGTCCGGGTCTTCGGTTCGGTTGCTGACAAAGGCAAGCTGGGTGCCGTCCGGCGACCAGACGGGCGATGTTTCGTCAAACGAGCCGCTTGTGAGCGTATCCAGCGTTTTAGCCGCTACATCGAACAGGTAGAGGTGAACCGGGTTTTTCTCCAGATAACCCTTTATGTCCTGTTTAAAATGGTACCGGTCCAGCACGTACGGCTTCCGGATCTTGGTCTTGGCAGAGTCAGCGTAATCCGGATCACGCACTACCAGCGCAATGCGTTTTCCGTCGTGTGCCCATTCGTAGTCTTCCAGATCGCCTTTCAGATCGGTCAGCTTTTTGCCTTCGCCACCTCGCCGGTCGAGCAGAAAGAGCTGGGGCTTGGTCGCTCCGTTGCGCGTTGCCACAAACGACAGGTATTTACCATCCGGACTCCAGCGGGGCTTCGATTCGCCGTCAGGGCTGTTGGTCAGTTGGATGGATTCTTTCCCGTCCCAGCTCACCATCCAGATGTCGGCATTGCGCTTGTCTTTGGCCACGTCGACGGCCGATTGGACATACGCCACCCATTGACCATCGGGTGAGACCTGTGGGTCGCTGATGGCTTGCAGGCGGTAAACATCCTGCGGAGTAAGACTACGTTTAGAAGGCGACTGGGCCGCAGCGGCCAGGCTGATGAGGGCAAAAAAATACGTGACAGCGGAGCGCTTCAGGGTCATGAGCGGGTATCGTTTGCGAAATTTACCCACTAATTTACAAAAAAAGAGCCATCCTTCGGCGCGTTCGCAAAAGGATGACTCAGGTACTACGCCAGGTTAGGCCATAGCTTTAACGGCTTTCTTGTTTACTTTCTCCGTGGCAATCTTGGTCAGCTTCTCATCCGTAGCTTTCTCCTCGTTCAGAGTTTTTTCGAGCAGATCAGCAATTTTTGGCTGGCCGGCGGTTTGCGCCAGCGAGCAAACTGTGCCGTAGCCGGCAATCTCGTAGTGCTCCACTTTCTGGGCAGCTCCGATGAGCAATGCATCCATGATTTCACTGGGAAATTCTTCACCCATAAGCTTTTCTGCTTCTTCGATCAGGCCCTGCATCCCCATGCAAAGCTCACCCTCCGGCTCACAACCGAGCATCTGGCAGGCTTTTTCCAGGCGCTCGCGCTGCTTTTCCGTCTGCTTCAGGTGTGTTTCAAACGCTTTTCGCAAGGTAGCGTTGCTGGCCCGCTGTGCCATGAGGGGTAGCGCTTCCAGAATTTGTGATTCGGCCGAGTACAAGTCCTGCAACTCGTGTTCCAGTGCTTCCTGAATAGTTTTCATACCGTTTTGTGTTGTTAATTGGTTAAGGCTGTTGATGCCCGAATGTCAACTCACGGCAGATTACTATTGTTTGCCTATAGATGTAATTATATGCTGACCCTCGCCGGATTCTGTTTTTCTTTGAGCCACCGGGTTAGTATCTTACCGGTCACAAACGTTCCTTATGAAGGTATGGCTCAATGTATTGGCAGTCCTGCTGGTTGTGATCGGGTGCAACCGCTCGCCCCAGGTGCTGGCTTTTGACAACCAGACAACGGATACGCTGCTGGTGACGGTGCGGTTTATCCGGCCTCATTTTTACAATGGTGAAGAAAACGCCCGGCTGCTGCGCCGGGTAGCACCCGATACGGCCGTGTTTGATAAAGGGGTAAAGCAAAGCTTACCGCCCGGACGATACGTGTTTGAGGTTGTTCCGCACCACTACCTGTATCTGGGTAAAGCCAGGGGGAAAAATGACAATTTCACCTTCAACGAGATCACCGTACAGCAGGGCGCTTTCAGGGCCACCTACGATCTTCCCAGATTAAAAGCTCATTTCTTTAAGCAAAGCAACGCGTTTACCTTTCACTACCGGTAGGCGTTCTCCGTTTCGTCATGTAATAGACCGGGACACCGAGCCCCGCAATGAGCAGGCCCATACCGGTATTGAAGGTTTTTTCGATCAGCAGAATACCGCAGATAATCAGGCCGGCAACGATATAGAACAAGGGTAATACGGGATACCCGAAGGCCTTATAGGGACGCTCGGCATCGGGTTCTTTCCGGCGGAGCAGGAACAGCCCGCCGATGGTAATGATGTAAAAGACCAGCGAGGTAAAGGTGCAATAGTCGAGCAGGTCACCATACGTGCCCGACAGGCAGAGTACCGATGCCCAGGCACACTGCAGCCAGAGCGCTTTGGCCGGCACCGAATGCTGGTTGAGCTGCGATGCCCGCTTCAGAAACAGCCCATCTTTCGCCATGGCGTAGTACAGCCTGGCACCGGCCAGAATGAGGCCGTTGTTGCAGCCGAACGTCGAAACCATGATTAGTACCGCCATGATGCTGACGGCAACATTACCGAAGATCAGTGACGAGGCCGCCGTGGCTACCCGGTCGTATTCGGCAAACTGCATGCCCCGGCCCATCACATCCGTAGCCGCCGGCGAGCCCTGTAACGGCAGCAACGACAGGTAGGCGATGTTGGCCAGCACGTAAATGACGGTGACGATGAGCGTTCCAAAGAACAGGCTCAGCGGAATGTTTTTGCGCGGCTCCTTAATCTCACCCGCAATAAAGGTAACGTTGTTCCAGGCATCCGCCGAAAACAGGGAGCCGATCATGGATACCCCAACGGCCATTACCAGCGCCAGACCCGCCAGGGGTACCACCGAGCCATCAGCCGTAATCCGGCTGGCTTCCCAGGCATTGGTCAGGTTGACACCCAGCATACCAGACCCTGCTCCAACAACCAGACCCACTACGATCAGGCCCAGCAGCGAAATCAGTTTGGCGGAGGTAAACAGGTTTTGAATGATCTTACCACTTTGCACTCCCCGGCTGTTCAGCCACGTGAGCAGGACCAGACTGCTGATGGCAAATAGGGACGCAGCGGATACCTTGAGCGGCCCAATGGTGAACAGAACGTTCTCGGGATTGAGCGCCGGAATAAACACGGCAGTGTACTTGGTGAAGGCGACGGCGACGGCGGCAATGGTGCCGGTCTGGATTACCGTGAAGACCGTCCAACCGTAGACAAAGCCCAGCAGGGAATTATAAGCCCGCTGGATATAGATGTATTGACCACCGGCTTTGGGCATCATCCCGGCCAGTTCGCCATAGCTTAGCGCGGCCGTTACGGTGATGATACCGGTGAGTACCCAGACAAACAGCAGCCAGCCGGATGAGCCGAGGTTGCGCGACATATCGGCGCTGACAATAAAAATACCGGAGCCGATCATGGAGCCGGAGACAAGCAGGGTGGAGTCGATGAGTCCCAGCGACCGCTTGAGTTCAGTTTTTTCTTCGGTTAAGACGTTTTCAGGCATATGAGAGAGTGGGTCGAATACCGCAAGATACAAGAAGACGCAAAAAATCTGGAACGTTCTGAAAATTAAAAACCCCGCCAGTATGAGGGCTACCGTCTGGACACATCTTTTGATAAGGTGAAGCCGATAACGATGGCATCAAACTTTTTGAGGCCTAACCAAAACGTGGTGATGCCCGGCTTTCGTCCGGATTG
>NZ_BAABHD010000075.1:0-97023 GCF_039541915.1 Nibrella saemangeumensis | reverse complement strand
TGCCCCCACCAAAGTGGCTTTGCCGGCAGTGAAGAACAAGCGCTGGGTGCGCAACGCCATCGACCATTTTGTGCTGAAGAAGCTGGAAGAAAAAGGCCTCACTCCTGCTGCCGAAGCCGACAAGGCTACGCTGCTGCGCCGGGTGAGCCTGGACCTGACGGGCCTGCCCCCCACACCCGCCGAAGTAGATGCGTTTCTGGCCGACAACTCTCCCAATGCCTATGAGAAGGTGGTAGACCGGCTGCTGGCGTCACCACATTATGGGGAGCGGCAAGCTACAGAGTGGCTGGATGTGGCCCGCTACGCCGATACCCACGGCTACCAGGATGACGGTTTACGAACTATGTGGCCCTATCGCGACTGGGTCATCCGGGCCTACAACCAGAACCTGCCCTACGACAAGTTCATCACCTGGCAGCTCGCTGGCGATATGCTCCCTAGTCCTACCAAAGATATGATGCTGGCAACGGCTTTCAACCGAAATCACCAGCAAAGTCAGGAAGGTGGCATTGTCGATGAGGAGTATCGGGTGGAATACGTAGCCGACCGAACCAACACCTTCGGCAAAGCCATGCTAGGGTTAACGGTGGAGTGCGCCCGCTGCCACGACCACAAATACGACCCCATTAGCCAGAAAGATTACTTTTCGCTGTACGCCTTCTTCAATAGCAACAACGACCGGGGCCAGATTCCCTACAATGGTGAAGCCGCGCCGACCATCACGCTGACTACCCCCGAAGTAGATGCTCAGTTAAAGTTCATCCGCGAAAAGATTACCCCGCTACAGCAGCAGCTTAACCCCAACCGGCCGGAGTACCACCAACGCTTTGCGCAGTGGCTCACCCAGGCCGAACGCAATCCGGTATCGTCGCTGAATACGGGCCTGATTGCCCATTACACCTTTGACGAAGAAGACCGGGGCGACATTAAAGCCTACCTCAAAGCGGAGGAAGAAAAACGTAAACTGGAGCAGGAGAAACGCAAGCGCGAAGAGGCCCGCCGGAAGCCCGGCGAGAAAAAGCCGGAGGAGAAGAAGGTAGCGAAGCGTAAAACCAAAGAAGAACTTTTCAAAGACCCGCGCAACGCGTTCTGGAACTCAGTCAACGATACCATTCCGGCCCGCCTGGGTGGCGACCCGGATAAGTTTCCGTATACCGTGCCGGGGCGCTTTGGGAAGGCCCGCTACCTGCCCGGCGACAGCTACATTACCCTGCCCGGCGACTTTGCCGTATTCGAGCAAAACCAGCCGTTTACCCTCAGCAGTTGGTTTAACCTGTCGAAGCCTAACATCGAAGGTACCCTGATGGGCCGGACCACGGGCCCAATGGACGGAAACCGTGGCTACCAGCTCGACCTGCTGCCGGACGGACGTCTGAAACTAACCCTCAGCCACGTCTGGCCGGATAACACCCTTGATATTGAAACCATCGACAAGGTACCCGTCAGGCAATGGTTCAACGTGGCGATGACGTACAATGGGCTGGGCCGCACGTCCGGGCTTCATCTCTACATGAACGGAAAGCCAATGCGAGTGCAGGTGATTACCGACAACCTGAAGCACAGCATGATTTACGGCAAGGACCGTACGCACTGGGCGCAGCACTCGTTCTACGTTGGCCGGATGCATGATTACTACACCAAGGATTATGCGGTGGATGAACTGCGGATTTACAACCGCTGCCTGACACCACTTGAGATACCGCAGTTAGCCGGTCAGCCGGATGCGTTAACCACTGCCCTTTATACACCGGCAACCAAACGAACACCGGCTCAGCGTACCGGTTTGTACAACTACTACGTAACAAACCACGATGCCGGCTACCAGTCCGCTTTTGCCAAAGCCATGAAGCTGCGCAATGAAGAACTGATGCTCTACACCAACTCCGATCAGGTGATGGTGATGAAAGAGCGCAAGTTTCCCCGCAAGACGTTCCTCCTGAAGCGAGGAGCCTACGATGCCCCCGGCGACGAGGTGGCACCAGCTACACCTGCGCAGTTGATGGCATTTCCTAAAGATTTGCCTAAGAACCGGCTGGGATTAGCCAAGTGGCTGCTGCATCCGGAGAACTCCCTGTTCAGTCGGGTGATGGTTAACCGGGTTTGGCAGCAGTACTTTGGGCAGGGGCTGGTTAAGAGCAGCGACGACTTTGGCAACCAGGGTGCCCTCCCCTCCCACCTTGAACTGCTCGATTACCTGGCGGTCCACTTTAGGGAGAGCGGGTGGAATTATAAAGCGTTCCATAAAATGATTGTACTGTCGGCTACGTACCGGCAGTCATCGGCGGTATCACCCCAGGCGCGGGAGAAGGATCTGGATAATACATTACTTTCCCGTGGTCCCAGCTACCGGATGTCGGCGGAGCAGGTGCGCGACAATGCCTTAGCGGCCAGTGGGCTGCTGAACCGGAGGGTAGGCGGGCCTAGTGTGCACCCGTACCAGCCAGATGGCATCTGGGAAGCACTGGCTACCCGGAACACGACCAAATACGTGCAGAACCACGGCGACAGCCTCTACCGCCGGTCGATGTACACCATCTGGAAGCGTTCTTCGCCCCCGCCAATGATGCTTAATTTCGATGCTTCGGAGCGGCACTTCTGCATTGTCAACCGCCAGAAGACCTCTACCCCGCTACAGGCGCTGGTGACGCTCAACGACCCGCAGTTTGTTGAAGCGGCCAGGGTGTTGGCGCAGACACTCCCGACAGCGCTATCCAGAAATCGCCCAGATAACGCAACACTTGCCTCAGCAAATCAGGGTAAAATTCCCGTTCTGTTTGCGGCCAACGGGCAGACCCGGAGTGAATCTGCGGAACAGACTGTTGCTAACACGATTAACTATCTGTTCAAGGCCATCATCAGCCGCCCGGCCCGGCCTAAAGAGGTGGCATTGATGACCCAACTGTACAACGACGAACTAGCCGATTTTCGGAAAAACCCGAAACGCGCCCAGGAACTACTTACGGTGGGCGAATACCCGGTCGACAAGCGTATGCCGGCGGCCGACCTGGCGGCCTGGACGGTGGTAGCCAGCACGATTATGAACTTTGACGAAGCCATTATTAAACGATAACCGGAGCCATGTACAACCTGGAAGACGAGATTCATGATCAGCTCAGCCGCCGGAATTTCCTGGGCAAAACCAGCATCGGCTTAGGTTCGCTGGCCCTGGCCTCGCTGCTCAATCCGAAGTCTTTACTGGCCGCGCCCAGCGAAGGCGGAGCGTTAGGTAAACCCCAGTTTCCGCCAAAAGTCAAGCGCATCATCTACCTGTTCCAGAGTGGAGCCCCGTCGCAGCTTGAACTGTTCGACTATAAGCCCAAGCTGGAAACAATGTGGGGAGAGGACCTGCCGGAATCGGTGCGGAAGGGGCAACGCCTGACGGGCATGACCGCCGGCCAGAGCCGTTTTCCGCTGGCTGCGTCTAAATTCAAATTTGCGCAGTACGGTCCGGGCCGGATGTGGATTAGCGAACTCTTGCCTTATACCTCCAAAGTTGTCAATGATCTGTCTTTCATCCGGACCATGCATACGGAGGCCATCAACCACGACCCGGCCGTCACGTTCTTTCAGACGGGCTCGCAGCAGGCCGGCCGACCGTCGTTTGGCTCCTGGGTGAGTTATGGACTGGGCTCCGACAATCAGAATTTACCGGCCTTTGTGGTGCTGCTCTCCAAAGGCCGCAACGGCGACCAGCCCCTGTACGCCAAATTGTGGAGCAACGGGTTCCTGCCCTCTATCCACCAGGGCGTGGTGTTCCGCTCCGGTCCCGACCCGGTGTACTACCTGAACAACCCGCCGGGTATTGATAAAACCAGCCGCCGGCGCATGCTCGATTATCTGGCTCAAATGCACCAGGAGCAGTACAAGCAGGTGCTCGACCCGGAAATTAATAACCGGATGGCCCAGTACGAGATGGCCTACCGGATGCAGACCTCCGTACCCGAAACGCTGGATATTTCCAAAGAGCCGAGTTATATCTTTGACATGTATGGCCCCGACTCCCGCAAGCCGGGTACGTTTGCGGCCAACTGCCTGCTGGCCCGTAAGCTGATTGAGAAAGACGTGAAGTTCGTGCAGCTCTACCACCAGGGCTGGGACCAGCACGGTAACCTGCCTAACGACATTCAGATTCAGACTAAGAGCGTTGACCAGCCCTCGGCCGCACTGATTATGGACCTGAAACAGCGTGGTCTGCTCGAAGATACGTTGGTTATCTGGGGTGGCGAGTTTGGCCGTACCAACTACTCGCAGGGCAAACTGTCAAAAGACAACTACGGTCGCGACCATCACCCCCGCTGCTTCACCATCTGGATGGCGGGCGCGGGCGTCAAAAAAGGAATGGTGTACGGCGAAACCGATGAGTTCGGCTACAACATTGCCAAAGACCCCGTACACGTGCATGACTTCCAGGCCACAGTGCTGCACCTGATGGGCGTCGACCACGAGAAGCTGACGTTCAAGCACCAGGGTCGCCGGTACCGCCTGACCGATGTTCACGGCAAAGTAGTGAAGCCGCTGCTGGCGTAGTACCTCAAATTAGCTGTACAGCCTATATCACAAAGCCTTCATCTTTGGAGGCTTTGTGATATAGGCTGTAAGAGTAGTAGGGTACCGGGCTGAGATAAAAAAAGCTAATTATTCCAACGCTTTTATATCCTCTAAACTTTCCAGCCGGGCCACCAGGCCCCAACCATAGAAATCATTGGCGATTCCAATCAGCAGCTCATTGTCACCAGCTTTGAGTGGCACCACAAACGAACTATTGTCGATGGAACACCGACCATCGGGGTTCTTTCTGCCTGCCGACGAGCGATATAAGTTTTTATCCACAAATACGGGTTGCCCATTCACAAAGCCCCACACTTCGTCGCTGAAACCAAGCCGCAGTAATGCTTTATGTGCCGTGCTGGCCGTAATTTTTGTCTTTAACCAAACAAACCGGCGCTTGGTACTACCTCCCAACTGCCGCGTAATGTTCACCATCCCCTGCCGTTCGGCGTCGATGGCTGTCCAGACTATATCATCTTTAGGTAAGCTTTGGCTAACCGCTTCTTGGCCCGGCGGCAAATCAATGGCTGCACTCATCTGCCAATGACGCAGGTAGCGCGGGTCGGTGTGGGTGGGATCGTAGCCGGGGCCATTGGGAACATCCTGCACTACGCCCGGTTTTATCACAAAACGGCTGACCATCGCAGCCCCGTCAAGCGAAATACTACCCGACGTAGCATCGGCCTCTAAATATGGGATGTGCAACGCTGGCCGGGCCATGTCGTTGACATAGACGCGCATCTGCTTCCCCGACACGACTAATTTGATATGGTTCCATTCATTGACTTTTACGAGGGCAGGCCCCTGAAATTGCGGCATCATATCCCACAGCAGAACCCCTTTAATGTAGGGCGCAGACTGGATGGCATCGGCTGCCAGTGGGTTAGTTGTGGCCTGCACAACCCGCAGATACACGTATTCTGATTCGTTGGCATCTTTCTGGCGGAAGTAAATGCCCATAAATCGCGGGTCCTGCGGTTCCACATCAAACTCGATTGTCCCATTCTCAAATGTGACATTTTTAAGAGACACCTGCTCAGAGTTGGGCGCTATTTTCATGGTCGGCACGCCTTTATGAGTGATAAATTCTACCTTATCGGGTTTAAACGTCCAGGCTTCGGCGGTCATGGGTACCGCAAATTCTGTGGGCACGGCGGCTACCTGTTTCTTTATCTTTTGCGCCAGGCTATTTACCGACAAGAGCAGGAGTCCTATAAAGACAATTTGATTTCGTTTCATAAAGAAGTCTAATTCTGCAAGCTTATTTTTTGAAAAGCAACAATAGGCTTGTTTAAACATGAGTGAAAATCCTGGTTAACCTGAAACAAAGATGACTTTTGCACACAGAACGCGCCATTCAATCGTTGTGCAAGTTGGTGCAAGTCTGTACAAGGCAGCAGAATAGGGGCATTAGTAGAGCAAAAACACATTCATGACACCTGATGACCATTTATTGGAGAAATGCCGCCGGCTTATTGAGGAGAAATTAGGCTGGGGCAACAGCGAAGTGTGGACTAACCGGGACTTCTGCGAACTGAGCGAAACAATTTTCGAGCAAACTCAAATAAACCTAAGTCCAACCACGCTCAAACGTATCTGGGGCCGGGTGAAATACGAAAGTTTGCCCAACCTGACGACGCTGGATACACTCGCCCGTTTTCTGGGCCACGAAAATTGGCGGACGTTTAGACAAAGCTACTCCAACGGCCCGGAACAAAGGCAAGCAACTATCCGTCCGATCGATGAGCCTGCGGCAGCATCAACTGACGATATGCCTCCTCGACCTCTCGAAAAATACGGACGAATCCCGGTCGGGAGGTGGGTAGTTTGGGGGAGTGCGGTGCTAGTCGGTTGTGCAGCCTGGATGGGGTTAAACACATTTTCTCGTACCAAACCTACTACAAAAGCCCCTGCCGGGTCGTCGTTTGCGTTTAGCAGTCGTCCCGTCACACGGGGTATTCCTAACTCCGTTCTGTTTACCTACGATGCCACCGCATCCCCCACTGATTCGGTCTATATCCAGCAGTCTTGGGATAAAAAACGGCGATTTCGCGTTAACAAAGCACAGCACACCTACACGTCGATCTATTACCAGCCCGGCTTTTTCAGGGCCAAACTGGTTGTTGGCGATTCGGTCGTACAGGAACACAATCTGCTGATTCCATCTGATGGCTGGGTCACAACGGTCAACAGGGAACCGGTACCCGTGTATTTCTCACAGGAAGAATCTATTCGGAATGGGGTATTGAGCGTTCCGGTCTCCTTGCTATCCTCACGAAATATTCCAATGCAACCGCAGCCGCTTTGGGTAAGCTACAGCAACGTACCGCCGTTTGAGGGGCTTCGCAGCGACAATTTTCTATTCGAAACCGAAGTCCGACATGACTATCGGCAGGGGTCGGCAGTTTGTCAGCAGACCAAAATTACGCTGCTGCTCGAAAACGATGTCATTGTTGTTCCCCTGTGTCAGCTGGGTTGTGTTTCGGAGTTAGGTTTATTCATCGCCGGCAAAGTGGTTGATGGCAAAACCGCCGATTTGTCGGGTTTTGGAAGCGACTTATCGCGCTGGACCAGCGTCCGCTGTCTCGCTAAAAATCGGCATTTACAGCTTTGGGTCAACGATCGACTGGCTTATGAAACAATTATACCCAATTTACCCACTCGCCTTATTGGTATCCGGTATGGCTTTGAAGGCACTGGTTCCGTAAACTATGTCAAACTGTCGCATCTGGATGGGACGGTAGTATATGCAGAAACATTTTAACAAAATCGCAACATCACTCAGTAATTTACCAAATCAACTACTGCCAATAAATGACTTTTTACGCTTAAGCTGCCAGCATAGCCGGCTAATGCCTCCACCTACGGAGGCTTTTGTTTTTTGCGTCAGTTTAAACAGTTTTCGGCCGAAAAGCCTTTTACTCGTAAACCGTAATTGTATACCTTATGGAGTGGCTCGACCTAAACTGGACGGATGCGTACACTGATTTCAGCCGTTGGCTGCGGCAAAACCGGGCTTTTTCGGGCTGGGTTTTGCTGGGCATTGCGGTGGTGGCCGGCCTGATCATTAATTTTCTGGTAACGCAGATCGTCCGGTTTATTTTGCGCCGGGGGCAGCATGAAACACTCGGTCTACTGCGGCTGCACGTCCGCAACGCGTTCTATGTCTTTTCGCCCGCACTTTGTTTTCTGATACTGACCAATCTGCAACGCCGGGCATTGGTCCGGCACCCCATCGCGAGCACTATTTCCGAAGCTTTCTTTATCATTGCGTGTACATGGCTGGTTGTGCAACTGCTCAAAGTGGTGGAGTTGCTGCTGATACGCGGCTACGATACCAGCCAGGACACCCAACTGCACATCCGGAAATATGTAACGCAGATAAAGTTTTTTCGCCGGTTGGTAGCTACCGGGGTAGTCATCATCGGCTTCTCTATTTTGCTGCTCAGTTTCCAGGGTGGACGCAAAGTGGGCCTGAGCATTCTTACCTCGGCGGGTATTGTGAGTGTGGTGGTCGGTTTTGCGGCCCAGCGGACGCTGGCCAACCTGCTGGCGGGTATTCAGATTGCCTTTAACCAGCAAATCAGGGTAGACGATGTGGTGGTGGTTGAAAACGAGTGGGGCCGGATTGAAGAAATTAACCTCACCAATGTAGTAGTCCGGCTCTGGGACCGGCGCCGACTGATTCTGCCGATCACTTACTTCGTAGAAAAACCGTTTCAGAACTGGACCCGCTCGCAGGCATCGGTGCTGGGGGCCGTAATGCTGTACCTTGATTACCGTGTGCCCGTCGACAAACTTCGGCATAAGTGCCGGGAACTGGTCGAAGACCATCCGCTCTGGGATGGCGAAGTCCTTACCGTGCAGGTAACGGATACCATGCCAGACTGCATTCAGGTGCGGGTACTGGTCTCGGCCCGGAACTCGGGCGAGGCCTTCGACCTCCGCTGTCTGATTCGGGAAGCGATGATTGAATACCTGCGCGAACACCATCCGGAAAGCCTGCCGCAAACCCGGCTCCAGTTTGTGGACGCATCCCCCAGATTACCGGACAAAAAAGAAGCGCCGGAGAATCCTCCCGCGCTATGAAAACACACCCTACGTATCGGTTATTTCGACGTAGCCATAACCATTCTGATGTTCAGCTTGGCACCCGTTTGCAGTACATCGACCAGGTCCTGCACGGTCAGCGATTTGTCGAACCGCACCACCACGGTCGGTTCAGCAATACCGGCCATAATCGACTTTAGTTCATTTTCCAGGTTTTCCGGTGATACGGGCCGCTTATCAATGAAGTATTGCTTGTTTCCATCCACTGACAGCGTCACCTGCTTTTTACTCAACTGCTGCGTGGAGGAAGCCTTAGGCAGCATCAGCTTAATGACGTTCGGATTGGCCACCGTCGATATAATCAGGAAGAACAACAGCAGGAAGAACATGATGTCGTTCAGCGAAGAGGTGGCAACTTCGGCCTGAAACTTACTTTTTCTTCTTAGTTTCATGATTTTGTCTCCGTCTCAGCAATTACCGCACCCGCGCCATTTCGGTAGGCTTCTGGAGCACTTCCATAAACTCAAACGCGTTGATCTCCATCTTCAGCGTAAACTTCTCAATCATCATGTTGAGCAGGTGGTAGCCGCAGTAGGCAATTACCCCCACGATCAGCCCGGCTCCTGAGGTAATCATTTTCTCGTACAGACCACCGGCAATAATCCCTACGCTGATGTTATCGGAGAGTGAAATGTTATAGAAAATGCGGATAATACCGGAGATGGTTCCGATAAACCCGAGCATCGGGGCAATACCGGCAATAATACCGAGGTAGCCCAGATTCCGCTCCAGCCGGGAGATTTCAATCTGGCCAATGGTTTCCATGGTACTCTCAATCTCCTTAATGGGCGTACCAATACGGCCAATCGCTTTTTCCAGAATTCGACCGGCTGCCGTTTTCTGATTCCGGCAGAATGATTCCGCTGATTTGATATTTCCCTGCAGCACCATGTCCTTAATGTTATCAATGAACCCATCGTCTATGCGGGTCTGGGAACGAATAAGCACGTAGCGCTCAATAATCAGATAGATTGTCGCTAACAGCAAAAAAGCGATGGGGACCATTACCCAACCGCCTTTGGCTACCAGATCGAAAAGTTGCAGACTTTGTTCGGTGGATGCGGCAGCAGCCGTCGAGTCAGCGGCAGGAACCTGAAGCAATATCATATGTGGTAAGCAGGAAGTTAAAATGTCTTGGCTGAGCGTAATCTTCTCGCAGTTCAACGAGTCAAATCTTGTAAATATTGTTCCCGTAACTACTAATCGTAAAGAAAACCCATCCTATAGACTTATTCAAGCAAACTGCCGAAGGGTTTTAAAAATTTCTTCTGAACTGTACGCTTTCGCTTTCCAGGCTGCCAGACGTGGATTCATCAGCCGAAACCAAAGTGGGGGTAACATTGCCATCAGGATCATCAACGGATAGCCAAACGGCAGCTGCGGACTCTCATCAAAATGCCGGAGTACCTGGTCTGGCCGTGCCGCATAGGCGTGGTGGTCGGAGTGGCGCTGAAGCTGAAACAAGACCAGGTTACTGATATACTGACTCGCATTCCAGGAGTGCAGCGGGTTTACCCGCTCATACTTACCGGGCGCAATCTCCCGGCGGATAATGCCGTAATGTTCGATGTAATTTACCGACTCCAGCAGCAGAATACCAATCAGGCACTGAGCTACAAAAAATACGGTTACTATCCAGACGATGTACCCGGCAGCCAGACTAAATCCGGTAGTGAAAACTACACACAGCAATACCGGCAGAATAACGAACCAAAGCATTTCGTTCTGCCGGCTCCATACCTGATGCCCAGCTTTCTTCAGCAGACCCTTCTCAATACGCCAGGCGCTGCAGTAGCCGCCGATCAGGGTTTGCCACCAGAAGGCGTATAACGACTGGTTTTTGCGGGCCGTTGCCGTATCAAGCGGAGTGGCTACGTGAACATGGTGGCCGCGATTATGCTCGATCAGGAAGTGCATGTAGCTGACCGACAACAGCGCCAGTTTTGCATGAACCTGCGCAATGCGGCTGCTCCGATGTCCCAGTTCGTGGGCAATATTGATAATGGTACCCGAAAAGATGCCGATGCTGAACATAAGCCCGACTTGCTGCTTCAGCGTCATCGGGTCAAACACCAGCATCCAACAGCCCCAGACCAGCAGGCCATATTGCAGATACACAAACGAATAGACCAGCACATCGAAATAACAGTCCTCTACTACACGTTCGTAATCCTCTCTGGCTACATTAGCCCGGTCTTTGCCAAAGGCCGCATCCAGCAGCGGCAGCACACCATAGGTATATACGCACCCGGCAAAGGTCCAGGCCGGTCCGCCGAGGTAATAACTGCCGACGATAACCGCCAGCAGGCTGTACGACCACAAAAACCCAAACTTCTTCAGCGGCTTCATGGCGGGTAACGTTTAGCCCTTAGCTCACATTTTTATCAGAATCTTGCCATGGCGTCCCTGCCGGTCGGCATGGTCGACGGCCTGATGGATCTCATCCAGGGAATAAGTAGCCTCCACCGGCAGCTGAATTTTACCCGAGGCCAGCAGGCTGATCACATTTTGGGCCACACCCTGCCGCGTTTGGCTATCCACCCGGCGCATCCAGTCGGTCAGCCAGAAGCCTTTAATGGTCAGTTCCCGGAATATCATCAGACCCGCATTGAGGGTAGGGTCCTGTAAACTTAACAGACCGTAAATCAGCATAACGCCCCCCTTGCTCAGACATTTCTGCGCTTCGGTAGCTACATGGCCGCCAACGGCATCCAATACACAGTGTACTCCTTTGCCTTCGGTTATCTGCTTGACCCGGCCGGCCAGGTTTTCGGTTTCGGTATTGATGACCTCGGTCAGACCCATTTCTTTCAATTCCTCGTTGAGGTCATCACGCCGAACGGTGCCGATAGTTTTAATTCCCTTCATCTTACAGAGCTGAATTACCATTTTACTGAACGCCGAGCCGGCGGCCGTTAGCATCAGCCATTGATTTGCCTGCACACCCGACTCCTGTAGCATGGCATAGGCCGTAAACGGATTGACAAACAACTGGGCCGCCACCTCATCGGGCATGGCGTCCGGCACCGGAATCAGACTCCGCTGATGCGCAATGGCGTATTCCGACCATGTGCCGATGCTCGTAAAGCTCACCCGCATGCCGGTGCGCATCTGCACGCCTTCGCCTAATGCATCAACAACACCCACCCCTTCAAAGCCAGCTCCGGACGGAAACTGAGGCCGGATACCGTACAGGTTCTGAATAAACATCAGGTCCGACGGATTTACCGGACTGGCAATCACCCTGATACGAACTTCACCGGGTTGTGGTTCCGGTAATGGCCGCTCGTCTACTTCCAGTACGTCTTCAGGCTTTCCGCTCTTGTAGAACAGGATTGTTTTCATAGAATGGTGGAATGAGGTTGTATGTGACCCAAAAATATCATTTAATTCGCACAAACTATCCCTTAACCAAGTCAGCATGCAAACTTCTCCGTTCCTTGGTGAACTCATCGGAACACTTGTACTTCTCATATTGGGCGACGGCGTAGTCGCCAATGTTTTATTACGCCATACCAAAGGCGAGGGGTCCGGCTGGATCGTGATTACCACTGGTTGGGCCTTTGCCGTGACTATGGGTATCTTTGTCGCCAAAGCATTTGGCAGTATTGATGCTCACCTGAATCCTGCCGTCACCGTCGCCTTTGCTGTAGCCACCGGTGACTTCACAAATGTGCTCAGTTATGTTACAGCACAACTGATTGGCGCTTTTCTGGGTGCTATCCTAGTCTGGTTACATTATTTACCCCACTGGTCAACCACCCCCGGCCCAGGTACCAAACTGGGTGTATTTGCTACGGCCCCCGCTATTCGCACCATACCGGGTAACTTCATCAGTGAAGCCATCGGAACCTTCGTACTCATTCTGGGAGTAGCGGGTATCTCATCGAGGAACATCGGTACGCTGGCGGTAGGATTTGCGCCCTATCTGGTGGGCATTCTGGTCTGGAGTATCGGTCTCTCGCTGGGTGGCACCACCGGCTATGCCATCAATCCGGCCCGTGATTTGGGCCCCCGACTGGCGCACGCTATGCTGCCCATCCCCGGCAAAGGCTCATCAGACTGGGGCTATGCCTGGTTACCGGTTGTAGCACCCATTGTGGGGGGTATTCTGGGTGGTTTGTTTATACGGTGGTATGCGTTGTAGTGTCCAATAGCTATAGCGCATAAAACAGTCTAAAAGGCGTAACAGGTTTCATGAATTCATCTACTCAACGTCAATACCAGCATGACGTACTTATCGGCAGTCTTACGCAAATTTTTGGTCAGCTGCCCGACTCGGTCCTCTCTAGCATTGAATCTAAATTAATATGGATGGAGCTGCCTGGCGGAGAAACCTTGTTTCACCAGGGGGAGGCCGGTGACTCGTTGTACTTTGTCATCAGCGGACGGCTACGGGCTTTTCTCAACACAGAGGCAGGCCCGGTAAATATTGGGGAGATCAAACGGGGCGAATCGGTGGGTGAAATGGCCATTTTTACGGGCGAACCCCGCATGGCTACCATCATCGCAGTCAGAGATACGGTCCTGATAAAACTAACCAAAGCGGCCTTTGAGGAATTGGTCCTGGCTTACCCAAACGTGCTGATGGGCGTAACCCGGGTTGTCATCAATCGCCTGAACAAGATGCAAAAGCCACCGGCACTCCTTAAAAAACCAGTTACCATTTGCTTTATTCCTATAACCCCGACCGTTGATCTGCCTGCGCTGGTGGCCACCCTGCATCCTTACCTGAACCGCAAAGTAAAAAGTCTGGTACTGTCCAGTCAGTCCGTCGATCAGGTACATGGTCACAAAAACTTATCCCAAACCGACCACACCCACACAGAAGAGTACCGGAAGCTGACCGGCTGGCTGGAAGAGCAGGAATTACAGCATGAATTTTTGATCTACCTTGCCGATCCAGCACCTACTGAGTGGACAAAGCGCAGTTTACGCCATGCAGACGATGTAATTCTAGTGGCCGACGCTCTCCAGCCGCCAGCGCTAAGTACACTGGAGAAAGATTTGCCTCAACTCAGTGATCCGGGTACCGGCGCTACCCAAATTTTACTGCTCCTGCACAAGGCCGGCACTATTTGCCCAGCGGGAACCGACCAATGGCTGGGCCCCCGCAGCGTGAAAGCACATTATCACATCCGGCCGGAGCTCCCGAAAGATGTAGCCCGGCTGGCCCGTATCCTTAGCGGTTCGGCGGTCGGTCTGGTGCTGGCGGGCGGAGGAGCCAAAGGATTTGCTCACCTGGGCGTTTACCAAGCGCTGCAGGAATATGGCATACCCGTCGATTTCGTCGGAGGGGCCAGCGCCGGCGCCTTAATGGGTGCCTATATTTCGTTTGATCTTCCGCCCGAAACCATTCGGAACTTTGCCCGAAAATCTGCCAAAGCCAAACCCGCCACGGATTACAACCTGCTTCCACTCATATCTCTGATCAAAGGCAAACGGTTTAATCGGGTTATAAAAGAAAGTATTGACGATTGTGTGGGGTTTAACGTGCGGATGGAAGATGTCTGGCGAACGTTCTTCACCGTTGCCGGCAATTATACCAGAGCTTATGAGGAAGTGCACATGCAGGGTTTTATGGCCGACTGTCTTAACGCTACCATTGCCATTCCTGGTGTTTTTCCTCCCGTTATCCGGGGCAACGATCTCCTGATCGACGGTGGAACATTCAACAACTTCCCCACCGACGTGATGAGCCGCATGGGAGCTGGTAAAGTAATTGGTGTGGATTTGAGCCGGGATAAAGTCTTTGCACTCGACATTACCGAAATGCCTGACAATTGGGCCCTGCTCCTGGACAAATTCAGGCCCCGGAAGAAACGGAAATATCACCTGCCCTCACTATCGTCCATATTACTGAACACGACGCTCATGCATAGTACCGCCCGTTATCAGGAGAACAAGCAATTCACTGACCTGTATTTTAATCCGGACGTTAGCCGCTTTGGCCTCATGAGGTGGGACGCCTTTGATACCATTTATGAGATTGGCTATACCCACGCAAAAGAGGTTTTGAGTAAGCTTACCGAGGCAGAGGTGGAGCAATGGCGGTCATAGGTTATCTCCATAAAGCAGACTCCTGACAATCCTACAGAAAACCAATAAATTCATATATTGCGGCCAACTTTGGCTTATTCTAACAACGCCTTCCTACTATTCCGATGCCCTACGTAGCCGCTATTGACCAGGGAACTACCAGTACACGCTGTATTGTATTTGACCGTCAGGGAAAGATTGTCTCCCTCGCCCAGAAAGAACACCAGCAGATTTACCCCCAGCCGGGCTGGGTCGAGCATAACCCCGAAGAAATCTGGCACAATACGCAGGAAGTCATTGCCCTGGCCCGGATTGAAGCCCAGCTACAGGCCCACGACATTGTGGCCGTGGGCATTACCAACCAACGGGAAACAACTGTGGTCTGGAACCGCCGGACCGGTAAGCCGTATTACAACGCCCTGGTCTGGCAGGATACCCGCACCGACGCCCTGGTGGCCCAATACGAGCGCGATGGAGGTCAGGATCGCTTTCGGGCGGCTACGGGTCTGCCGCTGGCGACTTATTTTAGCGGACTGAAGTTAAAATGGATTCTGGACAACGTGCCGGGGGTTCGTGAAGATGCCGAACGGGGGCTGGCTATCTTCGGCAATATGGATACGTATATCATCTGGCACCTGACCGGCGGCCACTACAACGGTATGCACATCACTGATGTGACCAACGCCAGCCGCACCCAGCTGATGAACCTCCAGACCCTTGAATGGGATGATGATCTGCTTCAGGCTTTTGATATTCCGCGAGCGATGCTGCCGCAAATCCGGTCCAGCAGTGAAGTTTACGGCAAAGTGACATCGGAGGTATTGCCGGGTGTGCCAGTGGCGGGTATCCTGGGCGACCAGCAGGCAGCGCTGGTCGGACAAACCTGTTACGAACCGGGTCAGGCCAAAAACACCTACGGTACCGGCTGTTTTCTGCTGATGAACACGGGTACCGAAATCCGCCAGTCTACCTGCGGATTACTCACCACCGTTGCATATCGGTTTCAGGACCAGCCGGCGCACTACGCCCTCGAGGGTAGCGTAGCCATTACAGGGGCCCTAGTTCAGTGGCTGCGGGACAATCTGGGCATCATCGAAAACAGCGCTGATATAGAGTCTCTGGCCGCTACCGTTTCCGACAATGGTGGGGCGTACTTTGTTCCAGCCTTCTCCGGCCTGTACGCGCCTTACTGGAAAGCCGACGCCCGCGGAGTGATTGCCGGTTTGACCCGGTTTGTCAACAAGGGTCACCTGGCGCGGGCCGTGCTGGAAGCCACCGCTTACCAGACACTCGATGTGGTGAAAGCCATGGAACAGGATGCCGGTATCCATCTGAACTCCCTCCGCGTAGACGGTGGTATGACGGTAAATGAACTCCTGATGCAGTTCCAGGCGAATCTGGTGGATGTGCCGGTTGTGCGTCCTCTGATTACCGAAACTACCGCCCTCGGGGCGGCCTACGCTGCCGGACTGGCCGTTGGCTTCTGGTCCGGCTTTGACGATCTGCGCCAGAACTGGGCCGTCGCCAAAACCTGGGAGCCCAGTATGGCTCCTGAAGACCGGAACCAGCTCATTCGCGGCTGGCAAAAGGCCGTAGAGCGGTCGTTTGGCTGGGCTGAGTAGCAGACCGGAACGGCAATCCGTTTTTAGATAGCCGGACCGGAATACAATTCCGGTCTACATTGCTAACTTTGCGGCTGTACGTGAGCACCGGACTGGGTTATGACACATCAACTTGTACTGAAAAAGCCGTTGGCCTTCTTTGACCTCGAAACAACCGGGGTTAGTGTGGCCAGGGACCGCATTGTCGAAATCTGCATCGCTAAGGCATTGCCCAACGGAGAAGTGGTTATCAGGGATCAGCGTATCAATCCGCAGATCCCTATTCCGCTGGAGACCAGCCTGATTCATGGAATTTATGACGAAGATATCAAGGACGCTCCTCCGTTTAAGGCGGTAGCCCGGTCACTGGCGCAGTTTCTGGACGGCTGCGATCTGGCGGGTTTCAACTGCAACCGCTTTGATGTGCCCATGCTGGTGGAGGAGTTTTTGCGGGCTAATATCGATTTCGACATGAAAAACCGGCGGCTGGTTGATGCGCAACGCATTTACCACATGATGGAGCCCCGAAACCTGTCGGCAGCGTACAAGTTTTACTGCGGTAAAGACTTAATAAATGCCCATAGCGCCCAGGCCGATACCCTGGCGTCATTTGAGGTGCTGAATGCGCAGGTGCAGCGCTACCTCGGCCGGATGGTTAAAGACGATAAGGGCAACGAAATTCTCCTGCAAAACGATGTGGAGGTACTTCACTCCCTGAGCGCCAGCAATGTGGTGGATTTTGCCGGGCGTATGGTCTATAACGATAAAGGCCAAGAGGTATTTAATTTCGGCAAGCATAGCGGCAAGCCCGTTATCGACGTGCTGCAAAAAGAACCCTCTTATTACGACTGGATGCTGAACGGTGATTTCCCGCTCGATACCAAACGAAAACTGACCGAGATCAGGCTGCGGATGTTTAGCAGCGGACTTACCAGCAACGGAAGAAAGTAAGTTTTCGGCGTATAAACCAAGACTGTCGTCGTTGTTTGGCCGTTCGCTAATTTCATCATCCCTTTGAGCAAGCGGTATTTATCCCTACCTTTGCCGCGACTTTTTTAACCTGCGTTCTATGCAGCCTATACAACCTGTTAATATACCGGAGGTAATTCAACAGATCCCTCTTAATTACTATTTGATTATCAGTACGGCTTTGTTTGTGATCGGCATTATCGGCGTACTGACCCGGCGGAATGTCATCATTATACTCATGTCTATTGAACTGATGCTGAACGCCGTAAACCTGCTGCTGATTGCATTTTCGTCGTACCGCGCCGATCCGTCCGGGCAGGTGTTTGTCTTCTTTATCATGGCCGTGGCAGCCGCTGAGGTTTCCGTTGGACTGGCCATCATCGTGATGATTTACCGCAATATCCGCTCCATTGACGTGGGGCTGCTTAATAAGTTAAAGTGGTAACCGTACCTGAACTGTATCGCTTGATCCTGACTGTTTTACATCCATGCAGATAGACTTACTCTGTATTTTAATCCCGCTATTTCCGCTTATTGGCTTTGCCATCAACGGACTTGGTTTCCGCCAAATTCCCAGGGGGGCTGTTGGCCTGATCGGCTCGGCGGCCGCACTGGCCTCATTTGCCTGCTCCCTGTATCTGTTCGCTTTTTTCCGGACGCAGGTGGGTATTACCGGTAGCAACGCACCCATTATCGCCAATCTGTTCGATTGGATCAGCGTCGGCAGCCTGAACATCAACTTCTCCTTTCAGATTGATCAGCTATCGCTGCTGATGCTGTTGATTGTCACCGGCGTTGGTTCACTGATCCATATTTACTCCATCGGCTACATGAAGCACGACGAGGGATTTGGCAAGTTCTTCGCTTTCCTGAACCTCTTCCTGTTTTTCATGCTGTTGCTGGTAATGGGCTCCAACTACGTAGTGATGTTTATCGGCTGGGAGGGCGTTGGGTTATGCTCGTACCTGTTGATTGGCTTCTGGAATACCAATACCAACTACAACAATGCCGCCCGTAAAGCCTTTGTCATGAACCGGATCGGTGACCTGGGTTTCCTGCTGGGTATCTTCATGCTCATTAATACCTTCGGTTCAGTGGAGTACGTGGATATCTTCGAAAAGGCGACTCGCTTTACCATCGGTGATACAACCATACTGGCCATAACGCTGCTGCTGTTTGTGGGGGCGGCTGGTAAGTCAGCCCAGATTCCGCTGTACACCTGGCTACCCGACGCCATGGCCGGCCCGACGCCGGTTTCGGCCCTTATCCACGCGGCAACGATGGTGACGGCGGGTATTTACATGATCGTCCGCTCCAACGTGCTGTATACGCTGTCTCCGCTGACGCTGGAGATCATCGGCGGCATTGCCATTGCTACGGCGCTGCTGGCCGCGTCCATTGGCCTGGTACAGAATGATATCAAGAAGGTACTGGCGTACTCAACGGTTAGCCAGTTAGGCTATATGTTCCTGGGCCTCAGCGTTATGGCGTACACGGCGGGCATGTTCCATGTAATCACGCACGCCTTTTTCAAGGCTTTGCTGTTCCTCGGAGCGGGTAGCGTTATTCACGCCATGTCCGACGAGCAGGATATCCGGAATATGGGTGGCCTGCGTAAATACCTGCCGGTTACGTTCTGGACCTTCCTGATCGGTACCATTGCCATATCGGGTATTCCGCCGTTTGCCGGTTTTTTCTCAAAAGATGAGATTCTGGCGCACGTTTTTATGCACAATAAAGTGTTATGGGTACTGGGCCTGATCGGCTCAGCCATGACTTCGTTCTATATGTTCCGCCTGCTGTTCCTGACCTTCTTTGGCGAGTTTCGGGGGACAGAAGAACAACGCCACCATTTGCACGAGTCACCAGCGTCAATGACCATTCCGCTGATTGTGCTGGCCGTCTTATCAGCCGTGGGCGGCCTTCTGAACCTGCCAGGTGGCGGCTGGCTGAGCGACTTTATGTCGCCGTTGTTTGAACCCTCCCGCCGTGTGAATCCGCAGGCATTTGCTGATGCTACCATCGACCACAGCACGGAGTACATGCTAATGGCTATTTCGACCGGTGTTGCGATACTGTCGCTGGTTGCGGCTTATGTAGTGTATGTCAGTCGCCGGGCGGTACCCGCTTCAGATGCGGTAGAGCGGCCGGTTGCCGAGAAGGTGCTGTACAACAAGTACTACATCGATGAACTCTACGAAACAATCATCGTCCGGCCGATTCGAGGATTAGGGGACGCCCTGTACAGCTTCGGTGAATTTATCATCGACGGTATTGTCAATGGCGTGGCCTGGCTGGTGCGGGCAAGCTCGGCCCAGTTACGGCTGTTACAGAACGGCTCTGTTGGTTTCTACGTCTTTGCGATGGTCCTCAGTATTGCCGCCATCGTTGCCTTACGATTCTTTATCAGATTCTAAATACGTCTAAGGTTGGCACGCAGAACGTTAAACCTTAAACCTCAAACGTAAAAAAATGCTTACGCTTGCTCTTATCTTATTTCCCATCGTAGCGGCTCTGTTTGTATTAGCCATCAAAGGTGAATCAGCCAAGCAAGTGGCATTCGGAGCTGCCCTGATTGAACTGGTGCTGGCGGCTTATGCCTTCGTGCAATTTGTCCCGAACGCCCAGTCGCAATTCGGCTTTGACTACCCCTGGCTGGCATCAGGTGGTATCCGGTTCACCGCGGGGATCGACGGCATCAGTCTGCTGCTGGTCGTGCTCACCGGTTTGCTGGTACCCCTGATTATTCTGTCGGCGTTTCGGCAGCAGTACGACCGGCCGTCGGCGTTTTATGCCCTGATTCTGTTTATGCAAGCAGCCCTGATGGGGGTATTTACCGCCCGTGACGCGTTTCTGTTCTACCTCTTCTTCGAGGCAGCCTTGATCCCGATCTATTTTCTGGCGGCTATGTGGGGTGGCGAAAACCGAATTCCGGTCACGCTCAAGTTCTTTGTGTATACCATCTTCGGCAGCCTGTTCATGCTGCTGGGCATCATTTATCTGTACTACCAGACCGGGTCGATGGTGGCCGGACCGCCGGTTGCCGGCGCGCCCGCCATCGGTGCCGCCCACTCGTCAGCCATTGCTGATTTTTACACCTTAAACCTCAGTCCGGCTGCGCAAGGCTGGCTGTTCTGGGCGTTCTTTATTGCCTTTGCCATCAAAATGCCGGTGTTTCCGTTTCATACCTGGCAACCCGATACCTACGTTGAATCCCCCACGCCGGCTACGATGCTGCTGGCGGGTATCATGTTAAAGATGGGGGTTTACGGGGTGATCCGGCTGATGCTGCCAATTGTTCCGGCCGGAGTTGATGTCTGGGGTACCACGGCCATGGTGCTCGCCATCATCGGTATTGTGTACGGCTCTGTCATTGCGATCCGTCAGCGGGATATGAAACGGCTCATTGCCTACTCATCATTCGCGCACGTAGGCTTGATGGCTGCCGGGGTATTCTCCCAAACGGCAAATGGCCTGCAGGGCGCGCTGGTACAAATGCTGGCCCACGGTATCAATGTAGTCGGCTTGTTCTTCGTTGCTGAAATTATTTTTTCCCGTACCAACAGCCGGATGCTCGACCAACTGGGTGGCATTACCCGTACTACACCCAAACTGACGGTTTATTTCATGATTATCCTGCTCGGCAGTGTAGCGCTGCCGCTGACCAATGGGTTTGTCGGCGAATTCCTGCTGCTGTCGGGTGTCTTCAGCTATAACAACTGGTTGGGCGCTATTGCTGGCCTGACCATTATTCTGGGGGCAGTTTATATGCTCCGGATGTATCAGAAAAGTATGTTTGGCACGGCTTCGGCACGGACTGCAGGGTTCGCGGATGTAAGTGGCTCTGAAAGCTGGGTGCTGATTCCGCTCGTGGTTATGGTATTCTGGATTGGTATGTACCCCAACACCTTCCTGAAACTGACCGAACCGGCTGTCACTAATTTATTACAATACATCACCGGCTAACCGGTCATAAAAAGAGATACACGAACTTAACCAAATACTATGCTTCCCATCGTTCTGTTATCGGTTTTTGGGATCATTCTCCTCTTCCTGGGTTTCCAGAAATCCCGGGCGGTGCTGCTGCCAGCCTGCCTGTTGTTCATCGTAGTGGCACTGGCTACTACCTTCATCGACTGGAATAAGACCTATCTGTATTTCAACGGTATGCTGCTGATGAACAACCTGGCAATGGTGTTTATCGCTATCGTGCTCATTTCTGCGTTTATGGTGGTTGCTTTGTCGGGCCACTACCTGGAAGACGAAGCTGCTCAACCCGCTGAATATTATGCCCTTCTGCTGTTTTCGCTGGTTGGTGCGATTATGATGATCACCTTTGAGAATCTGATCATGCTTTTTGTAGGCATAGAGATTCTCTCTGTAGCCATGTACATCCTGACCGGCAGCGATAAGCATAACCTGCGTTCCAACGAAGCCGCCATCAAGTATTTCCTGATGGGTGCCTTTGCTACCGGTATCATGCTTTTTGGTATAGCGTTGCTGTATGGGGCAACCGGCTCTTTTGCCGTTTCTGGCATTGCGGGGTATGTAGGCACCGGAAGTGGTGTATCACTCCTGTTGTATATGGGTCTGCTGCTTTTGCTGATTGGGGTTTTATTTAAGGTATCGGCTGCTCCCTTCCACTTCTGGACGCCCGACGTATATGATGGCGCACCTACCCTGTTTACCGCTTACATGTCTACCGTTGTGAAAACGGCCGGCTTTGCAGCGCTGCTGCGGTTATTATCCCTGCCGTTCAGCGGGGTTTACGGCTTCTGGTGGGTCATTCTGGCCGTTATTACGGCGCTAACGCTGGTAGCGGGTAACGTGACGGCTGTTTACCAGAACAGCTTCAAGCGGATGATGGCATACTCCAGTATCTCACACGCCGGGTACCTCTTAATCGGTTTAGCGGCCCTGACCCAACAAAGCCGGCAGGCACTGGTTTTCTATTCGCTGGCTTATTCGCTGGCGACAATTTCGGCATTTGGTATTTTGCTGCTGGTTGCCCGCGAGCGGTCCATGAATCAGCTTAATACAGACAACCGATCCGACGAAAGCTTTGACGCCTTTAACGGGTTAGCCCGCAAAAATCCGTTGCTGGGGTTTGTTATGGCGGTGTCGATGCTCTCGCTGGCGGGTATACCGCTGACGGCCGGTTTCTGGGGTAAGTTTATGGTATTCTCAGCCGCTGCCGAGCGGGGTATGATCTGGCTGCTGGTGGTAGCGGTGCTGATGTCGGCGGTTGGTATCTATTACTACTTACGGGTTGTCATTGCCATGTACTTCCGGGAGGGCTCTATGGAAAGCATCCGCATCGCACCTTTTTACCGCTTTGTACTCATTGCCGCTACAGTTCTGACGATTGCACTGGGTATAGCACCCGGCCTGATTCAGGGACTGGTCTAGTGTAAACGCTGACCGTTGGCTCATATACCTTTAGGTATAAGGTCCGGCAACGAAGCTTTTTTGTAGTTTCGCGGGTTGGCTATTGAAACGATACAGAAACCTTTCCTATTGTTAGGACGTGAACGTGACCGCGACTCAACCTGTGAAGTACAAAGGTCTTAAGGGCTTCTTTAACTTTTTTCTGACCGCTCTGTTGGGAGCGTCGGTCAATTTCGTAAGCCAGATCTTTTACAGACAATATTTCGACTTTGACGCTAGTGTTTTTATGGGTTATCTGACGGCAACCGTCGTTAGTTTTCTGCCCACAAAGATCTTTGCCTTCTCGGCCAAGCAAACGGGGAATACTGGGCGCGAAGCTGTCAAGTTCGTGATCATTGCGTTGGTGGCTTTGGTCGTGCAGGTCTTAGTGTCAAAGTACACCCTGGAGTGGGTGGCCAATCCATTCCTCCCGTTCCTTGAGAAGTTCTACCGCGAAAAGAGTTCACACGTAGTGGGTATGGGCTTTAGCTTTATGGCCAATTATTTCGGCCATAAGTTGCTTACCTTCCGCAGCACTGGCATGTACGATCGCATTCGCTCAAAATCAGCCCGACAAAGTGAAAAGCAATTTTAGATTAATATTAGAAAACTTCTAATCTATTTTTGCACTATTCCGCTCCTTATGTGGCTTTAATCAAAATTTAAGACAGCTTTAATTGCACCGCTTAGAAAGCTGCTAATTTTGTATCCGGAATCTAAAACGCCACTAACGAAATGAAAAAAGTATTTGCTTTACTGTTTGTGGGTAGCATGCTGACCTTTGCTGCCTGCGAAAGCAAAACCAGAACAGAAGGAGCTTCAACCGATACCACCACGACTACGGTAAACGCTTCTGAAACCACATTGACCAGTGATACAGCCGCTGCCGCTGCCACTACGGATACTGCTGCGGCTGCTTCAGCAACAGCTACCTCAACAACGGCCACCGGTACTACAGCGACAACGGGTACCGAAAGCACCACGAAGTAATCAATCACTTCGACCGCTTTTGAAAAAGCTCTATCTTTGATAGGGCTTTTTCATTTTTGTTGCCTTGAAAGATCTTCTGAAGAGTTATATTCCGGTCGAGGCCCTCTCCTATTGCCAGGAATTGTTTCAGCACTATCCGTTCCATTTCCAGGTTACCCGCCCCCGGCGTACCAAGTTTGGTGATTTTCGGGTCTTTCCGGATGGTCAGGTTCGGATTACCGTCAATGCAGACCTGAATCCTTATGCCTTTCTGATCACCTTTATTCACGAAGTGGCCCATCTGGTCGTCCACCGAACGTACCGCCGGCGGCCACAGCCCCACGGTAAAGCCTGGCAAACGGCTTTCCAGAAGCTGATGCAACCCCTGCTGACCGAGCAGGTTTTTCCGGCGGCTGTGCTGTATCCGCTCCAGGCTTATATGCTGCGGCCGGCCGCTACCACCAGTGGCAGTCCGGCTCTGGTCCAGGCGCTTCGCCAATACGATTCGCAGCTACAGTCAGATCCGGTTAGTAATCAGGTAAGCTTGAAGGACTTATCGGAGGGCCAATCGTTTGTGTTTCGAAAAAAAATCTACGTTCGGGGTGCGTTACGCCGTACTCGCGTCGTTTGTAAAGAAGTAGATTCAGGAGTTTCTTACGCCATTCTGGCTCATGCCTGGGTAGATCGATGTGAATAAACGTATACCACAGTACCCCGGACCCAACCGCCGGGCGGTACAATACCGGGCTCTTTTTTATGGACTTCTTCTGGTTGTCGCTGCCGGTTTGGTACCCGCTCTGGCACAGCCGGCGTCGTCAGTACTGAAAACAGGAACCTGGGTGAAAATTGGCGTTACCAAAACGGGCGTGTACCGGCTGGATTACGCCACATTAACCAAACAGGCACCTACGTTGGCCAACGTTGACCCACGCCGGTTCAGGCTCTACGGCAACGGGGGCGCCCCATTGCCCCAGCCCAATGCCGCTGCCCGCCCGCAGGACCTTATAGAAAATGCGATTATGGTAACAGGGGAAGCCGATGGCCGCTTCGACCATTCTGATGCCATTCTCTTCTTTGGCCAGAGCCCCCATACGATTCGCTATGACTCAACGGCCCGTCGGCTGACCCACCTCATAAACCCGTATTCAGATACTACGTTTTATTTTCTGACAGCCGGTACTGAGGCAGGTATGCGGATCGAAAACCGGCCCGCTGGAGTCGCTACCAGCCAACCGGTCATTACGACCTTTACGGATTATATCTTTCGGGAAGAGGACCTGACCAACCGCATCCAGTCTGGTCGGGAGTGGTGGGGGGACTATTTCGGCGTCTATCCCTCCCAGGCGTTTACCTTTGATCTCAGCGGGTACCTTGCCAATACACCCCTTACGGTGGCTTCATCGGTGATGGCCGAAGCTACCGTTCCTACAAAATTCACGCTACGACAAGAGAATCAGCCAATCGGCACGCACGAAATTGGCGCCGTGACCGACTATCGGTACGATCGCAAAGGCATAGAGAGCCGGAAGGTCTTTACCTACACGCCCGCTGCGGTCGCCAACCCGCTGAAACTGACGCTGGATTATGACAAAGCGAATCAGAGTGGTGCTCAGGGTTACCTGAACTTTCTGGCAATTCAATTCCAGCGAGACATCCGACAATACCAGGAGCCGGTCTGGGTGCGCGGGCCTGCCGGCCGCTATGTAGCCAGGGGAGCCGGTAGTGGCCTCCGCATCTGGGATATTTCGGACCCATTCCGGATTGTTGCTCAAACCTACACGCTTACCGGGCAGGAAGCCGCCTGGTCAAGTACCAGCCGGACCGATAATGGATTCTATCTTTTTACGGAAAGCCAGCTAATAGAGCCAGCTTCTGTCAGGCCCATCCTAAACCAGAACCTTCGTGCGGAAGCTACGCCCGATTTGCTGATTGTAACACCGGCCACCTGGCAAAACGAAGCTGAGCGGCTGGCGACGTTCAGGCGCAATCACGATGGCTTAACGGTGCTGGTCGTCACTACGCAGCAGGTGTACAACGAATTTGCTTCCGGTCAGCCCGACGTGTCAGCAATACGGGACCTGGCCAGGTATCTGCATCAGAAGCAACCTGGCCAGCTTCGCTATCTGCTGTTGTTCGGCGATGCTACCTACGACTATCGAAACAAGAGCAAGATGCTCACACCAGCCGAACAGGCGAATACCATACCCGTTTACGAAAGCCGTGAATCGCTCAATCCGGTGCTGACATACTCCTCCGACGACTATTTCGGATTTCTCAAAGATACCGATGGCCAATGGGACGAAAACCCGGCAGGCGACCATCTCCTCGACATCGGTATTGGCCGACTACCGGTAAAATCAATAGCCGAAGCCAAAACGGTCGTTGATAAACTGATCAACTATAGCGCTAATCCAAGACTAACCGGTGACTGGCGCACCCACCTGATGTTTGTGGCCGACGACGGCGACGATAATATGCACCAGACTGACGCTGACCGGCTGTCCCGGCAGGTTGAAACACAGTACCCGGCTTTCCGGCCCGAGCGGATCTTTGTAGATGCCTTTCCGTTGGAGAAGACGACTACCGGCCAGAAAGCGCCCGGCGTTAATCAGGTAATTAATCGGGGCATGGAGGAAGGCCGGTTGATTATAAACTATGCCGGGCATGGCGGCATCTCAGGCTGGGCAGAAGAGCAGATACTGACCCTGCAGGATATCTTCTCCTGGCGCAACCAGCGGCTCCCGCTGCTGGTAACCGCCACCTGCGAATTTGGGCGGTACGACGACCCCAGCCGCAACTCGGGTGCCGAACTGGCTCTGGTGAGTAATGCAGCCGGCAGCATTGGTTTGCTGACAACCACCCGACCCGTATTTGCCAATACCAACTTCCTGCTTAACCAGGCTTTTTACGAGAGTGTATTCCGCATGACCCAGGGCGAGCTGCCACGCTTGGGCGACATCATGCGCGCCACTAAAAACAACAGCCTCAGCGGCAGCCTGAACCGGAACTTCGCTTTGCTGGGCGACCCATCTCTGCGCTTGGCATACCCGCAGGCTAACGTAACCCTGACGCACCTGAACGGGCAGGTGCTGTTACCAAGCCGCCCGGATACCCTCCGGGCGCTCCAGCCGGTTGAGCTGAAAGGCGAGATACGTGACCCGACCGGCAATCAGCTACTCAGCGATTTTACGGGTACGCTACGGCTGACGCTTTACGACAAACCCGCTACCCAGACCACACGCGGTAACAGCGGCCCCCGTATGAGCTATCCGGCCTACGACAGCCCGCTGTTTACGGGTCAGGTTAGTGTGGTGCAGGGCCGGTTTACGGTGCGGTTCAGACTGCCTAAGGCGCTTGACCAAACCTATGGCCTGGGTAAGGTACATACTTACGCCATCCGGGCCGATAGTTTGTTAGAGGCTACCGGCAGCTACAATGGCTTCAGCATTGGCGGCACTACCGCACCCGATAGTACAGATACGCAGCCGCCGGTAATTAAGCTGGCCATTGGCAGTCAGGTACTGAGCCAGGAGCCGTTGACGGTGGCCGGTCCTGACGTACTCCTGATCGGGCAGCTAAGTGATAACTGGGGCATCAATACGGCCCGTAGTACAAACCATAACCTTCTGTTGACGCTGAATGACCAGTTGCCCCTGATCGCCAATGAATACTATACGGCGCTGGCCCCAAACGGCCGGCAGGGCGAACTTCGGTATACCTTCCGGGGCCTGGAGCCGGGTACCTATACCGTTCAGGTAAAAGCCTCTGATATAAGCAATAATTCAGCAGGGGCCGCGTTGACGTTTATAGTTTCCGAAAAGCCAAAGCTGGCTTTTCAGGGAGTTCGTGCGTTTCCGAACCCATTCAGTACGCAGGTAACCATTGAGGCTACTCATAACCGTCCCGGTGAAACAATTGGCTGGTCATTAGCCATTTTTGACGTAACTGGCCGATTGCTGACGGAACAACAAGGTACTTGTGATCAATGCCCGTCGACTCTTCCGGGAATTGCCTGGGACGGGCACGGCAACAGCGGAGCAGCCTTACCCAATGGCCTGTATCTATACCGGTTGACCCTTCAGGCAGCGACCGACAAAACAGAAGCGGTAGAGAGCGGCCGGCTAATCATGATGAAATGATAATTCAAACCGAAGAATAATACAGTTTTTCAAATCCGGCGAATCCTTGTATTTTTGGCCTCGCAGGACGGCCAGGCGAGCGCCTAAGTCACTGTTATTTAAAGTAAAAACCTTCTATGAAGCGTATTTTTTCCCGTTGTTTTATCGGAGCAGGTTGTTTGCTGCCTCTCTTTGTATCAGCACAGGTAACAACGCCAAGTGGACAGCAGCTACGGGTTGTCAACTCTGCCGTCCCTTTTCTCAACTTCACGCCCGATGCGCGAAGCGGGGGTCTTGGCGAAGCTGGAGTAGCCCTGTCTCCCGATGCCAACGCTATTTTCTGGAATCCGGCCAAGCTGGTTTTCGCGCAGGAGAACGCCGGTGCAGCCGTTTCCTACACGCCCTGGCTGCGCGATCTGATTGGCGATATGTATTACACGTATCTGACTGCATACAAAAAAATAGGTAAAAATCAGGTTATCGGGGCTTCGCTGCTTTACTTTGACCTGGGAACCATTCAGTTTACAACCGCGCAGGGATTATCTGCCGGAAGCTTTAACTCCCGGGAATATGCCATAACCGCCAACTACTCCCGGCAGCTGTTCCGTAATTTCTCCATGGGGGTTAACCTCCGCTACCTCAACTCCAACCTGGCGGGATCTTACACCGTTGGTGGAACACCCATCAAACCGGGAGCCACGGCGGCCGTGGACATTAGCGCGTACTACCATGATCACGTACGGGACGAGGTTTCCGGCAAAGGGATTGGCTGGTCATACGGAGCCATGCTGTCTAACCTGGGCGGCCGAATTAACTACGGTAGCCAGGATCGCTATTTTATACCGACCAATCTGCGGCTGGGTGGTGCATTCACCTACTATGCCGATCAGGTAAACAAATTCAACTTCGTCCTCGACTTTAACAAACTGATGGTACCTACTCCTCCTGTGTATGGTACCCCGGTTAACGGACAGGCCCCTCCCATCTTACGGGGTAAAGATCCAAACCGGCCTTACCTGAGTGGTATCTTCGGTTCGTTTGCCGATGCGCCGGACGGGTTCGGCGAAGAAGTGAAAGAGGTTACCATCTCAACAGGCGTGGAGTACTGGTACAATGATTTATTCGCAGCCCGCGTCGGATTCTACAACGAAGCCAACGATAAAGGTGGTCGTAAATACCTGACCAGTGGTCTAGGCGTACGGCTTCAGGATCGCTATGGTATCGATTTTTCGTATCTGATGCCGGTAAAAGGAAACAGCCCCCTGGCAAACACTTTCCGGCTTACGCTGTTGATTAACTTCAACCAGGGAGTTGGTCGGGTAGATGAAGATTCCGACGAATAAATTTTACTGAGTTTTTTTATCAAAATGGCATTTCCTACGAGATGCCATTTTGTTTTTTAGCGCAACTTTAGATCCATGATAGTAGACAGAACGCAGGCACCGGCCTACCAGGCCATTCACGATATACGACTTCCGGCGGTAGAGACGCATACCTTAGACAATGGGCAGCCCCTCTACGTGATCTCCGTTGATCAGCAGCCCGTGCTACGGCTGGAGTGTAACTTCGAAGCGGGGTCGTGGTATGAAACGCAGCCTAACACCTCCTTTTTTGCACTGAAGATGTTGGCCGAAGGAACCGCCAGTCGCTCCTCCGCCGACATCAGCGAGTATTTTGACCGCTACGGCGCATTTCTGGAGCTGAACAGTGGCCACGACCGGGCTAGTCTGGTGGTATATTGTTTAACCAAACATCTGCCGGCTATTCTGCCTATGGTCCGGGAGATGCTGACCGAACCGACCTTTCCTGAGAAGGAGTTTAATGATTTGCGGAATATTACGGTGCAGAACCTGCGGGTAAATCTGGAGAAGAACAGTTATCTGGCCGGTGTTCTCTTTCGGGAGCAGGTATTCGGCAGCACACACCCCTATGGCCGCAGCCAGGAGCTTACCGACATCGAAGGTCTGGCAATAGAGCCTGTTATTTATTTTTATAAAAGAACCATCCGGCACCGGCCATTCCGTATTCTGCTCGCCGGGCAGGCCGGTATTCCGGAAATATCCCTGGTCAATGAGATTTTAGGCCAACTCCCAATTGAGCCGGCAGGTACACCGGCCGTACTGGTTTCTGCCGGGGATAGTCTTAACCAGTCTACGTTTCTCGATAAACCGGCCAGTGTTCAGTCCTCGATCCGGCTGGGCCGGAAGCTGTTTACCCGGCAGCATCCGGATTACTACAATATGCTGGTAACCAATGAGGTACTGGGCGGCTATTTTGGATCGCGACTGATGAAAAACATCCGGGAAGAAAAAGGCCTTACCTACGGAATCTGGTCAAGTGTTGCGGCTTTCCGCCATGAAGGGTACTTTCTGATCGGTACAGATGTGAAGAAAGAGTTCACCCAGCTTACGCTGGACGAGATCTGGAAAGAGATTCGGATGCTGGCCACTGAACCCGTACCCGCCGATGAGCTGGAAACGGTGAAAAACTACATGGCCGGCGAGTTTGTGGGGTCTCTGAATACACCCTTCGAAATTGCCGATCGCTTCAAAATAGTTCTGTACGACAACCTGCCTGCCGACTTCCTTAACCACCACATTGCCAACCTTCGGGCAGTCACCCCAACCAATATTCAGGAGACCGTTAACCGTTACTTACTAGCCGAAAACCTGATTGAAGTGGTCGTCGGCGGGAAACAAAACTCTACTAACTAGGTTGGATATTAATATGTTTTTAAAGTAAGTCAGGAACCGATTTAGCGAAATAAATGTACCTTTGAGGTCACATTAACGTAATAAACAAGACGAAATTTTGTCTGGCGCTGACTTTCAGGCGTTTCTTAACCAGTTGCTCAATTCCTTGTTATGAACGTACTCCTCATTATTGCCACTACAATCCTGGCGTATCTCCTCGGTTCTATTCCATCGGCGGTGTGGTATAGTCAGGCTTTTTTCAGTATCGACATTCGGAAGCACGGCAGCGGTAACGCCGGTGCCACCAATACCTTCCGGGTGTTGGGTAAACGAGCCGGTACGGTGGTAATGCTGGTCGACGTTCTAAAAGGTTACACGGCCACGATTCTGGCTACGCTGTTATGGTACTTTAATTTTATACCAGAAAACGAAATTCTTACCTGGAAACTGGCATTTGGTATAGTAGCTGTTCTTGGTCACTTATATCCGATCTTTGCTGGATTTAAAGGCGGTAAGGGCGTAGCTACCTTGCTGGGCATGGTGCTGGCTATTCATCCAGAACTGGCAGCCGTTTGTATCGGTATCTTTCTCCTGGTGGTTATAGCCTCCCAATATGTGTCACTGGGGTCTATTATGGCCGCTTTAGCCTTTCCGGTGCTGCTGCTGCTGCGTATTTTTGGGGAGAACGAGAGCCCGCTGCTGATCATCTTCGGTTTTGTCATGTTTCTGATTGTGGTGTTAACTCATCAGAAAAATATTGGCCGGTTGCTTCGGGGAGAAGAGAACCGCACAGTTCTAATTCGCCTGCGCCGGAAACGCGCTTAGTAACTTTCCGATATTTACCTCCTTCAGACGCCCCCGAGTAGCACATAAGTGCGTAACTTGGGGGCGTTTTTACGTTTCTACTGAAACAAACGCCGGTCGGCTGGCTAACTCAGTCTTCACACGGCACCGCTCCGGCGGTGCCAAGGCCGCCTGGTACAAACCTCATATCAACATGATAAAAGCCTATCTGGAGGAGAATAAAGACCGCTTCCTGAATGAACTCTTCGACCTGATCCGGATTCCATCGGTATCGGCCGATCCAAAGCATAAAGATGATATGCGCAGGGCAGCTGCCTTTGTTAAAGACAAGCTGCTGGCTGCCGGCCTGGATGCTGCCGAGGTCATTGATACCGCTGGCCACCCCGTGGTGTTCGGGGAAAAAATAATAGATTCGGCCAAACCAACGGTGCTGGTGTATGGTCATTACGATGTTCAGCCCGCCGACCCGTTTGAATTGTGGCATACGCCCCCGTTTGAGCCCACCATCCGCAACGAGCGCATCTACGCCCGTGGTGCCTGCGACGATAAAGGTCAGTTTTACATGCACGTAAAAGCCATCGAAGGCATGATTGCCGGAGGGAACCTGCCCTGTAACGTTAAGGTGATGATCGAGGGTGAAGAAGAAGTTGGCTCCGAACACCTCGGCACCTTTGTGGCCGAGAACCGCGACCGTCTGAAGGCTGACGTTATCCTGATTTCCGACACAAGCATTATCAATAACGATACCCCGTCTATCGAAAGCGGCCTGCGCGGCTTATCCTATGTAGAGGTAGAGGTGACCGGCCCCAACCGGGATTTGCACTCCGGCGTGTATGGCGGTGGTGTAGAGAACCCAATTAACGTGCTGTGCCGGATGATTGCCTCCCTGAAAGATGAGCAGGGTCGTATCACCATTCCCGGCTTTTACGACAAGGTTGCGGAGCTAAGTACCGACGAACGGACCGAGCTGGCCAAGGCACCGTTTGACGAAGCCGAATACATACATGACTTGGGGCTAAACGCTGTGGCTGGCGAAGCGGGTTACTCTACGCCGGAGCGTACCTCCATCCGCCCGACGCTCGACGTAAACGGCATTTGGGGCGGCTACACCGGCGAAGGTGCCAAAACGGTACTGCCGGCCAAAGCACACGCCAAGATCAGCATGCGCCTGGTGCCGAACCAGGACCCGGATGAGATCACCGAGCTGTTCAGCCGCCACTTCCAGGCTATTGCTCCGTCTACCGTAACGGTTAAGGTAATGCCGCACCATGGCGGTTTACCCTACGTGACCCCAACGGATTCTGTGGAATTTGAAGCCGCCAGCAAAGCCTTTGAAGAGGCTTGGGGTAAAAAACCCATTCCGACCCGCGGAGGAGGCAGTATCCCCATCGTCGCCTTGTTTGAGCAGGAACTGGGTATCAAAAGCATCCTGATGGGGTTTGGCTTAGACGCCGATGCCTTACACTCACCCAACGAAAGCTACGGCTTGTTTAACTTTTTTAAGGGTATTGAAACGATCCCCTATTTTTATAAACATTACGCTGAATTGAAGAAGTGATTTTGTACCACGGCTGTCGGGGCCGGCCGCGTCGGTGTACCGATGTCTGCCGGCCCCGACAGCCGTGGTACCATTTTCTATGAAACTGCTCTTTCTATTTGCTTTCGCCTTATTAGTAACGACCCAGGCTCTGGCTCAATTTGCCGATTCTACGGCTCCGGCCGAGGTATATCCCCGGAGTGAGTTTCTGCCCCGTGGCCATTTGTTCGAGCCGCTCATTCTGGACCCGCTGGAGGCTCAGACTTATGTGAGTATTTTGCCCGCTTACAACACCGAAGGCAAAGCGTATCCCGGCGCTATTGTGCCGTTTGCGTTTGGGTTTGCCAAGCCCTTCTGGCGCCGGACTACAGCCCCCGGCCGGGCTACCGAGTTTGTCATTGATGTTGCATCCTTCACACAATTTGAAGTATACCAAGACGCGGTGCAGAAGAAACAGCGTCGTCAGTTGATGAATACAGACTACAAAGTCAGCTTTATACTAAACCTCCAGCGTGGATCGAATAGCTGGCGTTTCCGGCTTTATCACCTCTCATCGCATCTGGGCGACGATTACCTGATTCGGAACCAAATCAACTATTATACGCCCAACTCTGTAAATTATGAGGTTGTCGATGTAACCTTTAGCCGTGAAATCAATGGGTTGCGTCCCTATGCCGGTTTAGGTATCGGCCTGCGAAAGCCTACAGAGCGCAAGCGGCTGAGTGCCCAGGCCGGTTTTTTTTACCGGCAGCCCAACAACAGGCTGATTCGATTGGTGGGCGGTATGGATGTTAAGTTCTGGGAGCAAACCAGCTTCCGGCCGGGCATCAAAGCCGGCGCAGGGTTCGAAATTGGCCGGCGCTCCGCATCGCTTACCTTTCTTGCTGAATTGTACAGTGGTTTCCGCCCCTACAGCCAGTATGAAGATCAGCGCGTACAATGGCTCGGCTTCGGCGCTTACTTAAACCCTCTTTAACAGAGACTTATTCCCATGGAATTATCAGCCCTCACCGCCATTTCGCCCATCGACGGCCGCTATCGCCGGCAAGTCACCGCACTGGCCCCGTATTTTTCTGAATTCGGCCTGATCCGCTACCGGGTTCGCATCGAAATCGAGTATTTCATTGCACTTTGTGAATGGCCGGTGCCTCAGCTGAAAACGGTAGATTCTACACTGTTTCCGGTACTACGTGGCTTATACGAAACCTTTACAGAAACAGACGCCCTGCGTATCAAAGAGATTGAAGCGGTTACCAACCACGATGTAAAGGCGGTTGAGTACTTTATCAAGGAAAAGCTGAAGGGGCAGCTGGACGAACAGTATCTGGAATTTATCCATTTCGGTCTTACCTCCCAGGATGTAAACAATACGGCCATTCCTCTGCTGTTGGATGATGCACTCAAAAACGAAATAATACCGCTCTATCAAAAAACCATACAACGCCTGGGCGAATTAGCTGCCCAGTGGGAGGCCACTCCGATGCTGGCCCGCACCCACGGCCAACCCGCTTCGCCAACGCGTTTAGGCAAAGAGCTGATGGTGTTTTGTGAGCGCCTGGAGAAACAGTTGAATCTGTTGGCTCCTATTCCTACCAGTGCCAAATTTGGTGGAGCTACCGGAAACTTTAACGCACACCGCGTGGCGTACCCAGGCATTGACTGGAAACAATTTGGGGACAAATTTGTCGAGAGCCAGGGGATGGTCCGCAGCCAGTTTACCACCCAGATTGAGCATTATGATATGCTGGCAGCCTTGCTTGACACCATCAAGCGGCTTAATACGATCCTGATAGACCTTGACAGAGACATGTGGACCTACGTGTCTATGAATTACTTCAAGCAGAAGATCAAAGCCAATGAAGTAGGCTCCTCTGCCATGCCGCATAAGGTAAATCCCATCGATTTTGAGAATTCGGAAGGAAACCTCGGCATGGCAAATGCGCTTTGTGAACACCTGTCTGCCAAACTACCTATTTCGCGGCTGCAGCGCGACCTGACGGACTCCACCGTTCTACGCAACATAGGCGTTCCCTTTGCTCATTCAGTGATTGCGTTGAAGGCCTTGTTGAAAGGTCTCGACAAACTGGAGCTAAACGAAGCTGCCATTCGGGCTGATCTGGAAGAAAACTGGGCTGTAGTGGCTGAAGGCATTCAAACCATTCTCCGGCGCGAAGGCTATCCGCAGCCGTACGAAGCACTGAAAGCCCTTACCCGTACTAACAGTAAAATTACGGCAGATACCATTAGCCAGTTTATAGATGGACTGGACGTATCTGACGCGGTTAAGGATGAGTTGCGGGGGGTAACACCGTTTAGTTATACGGGGATGTAGTACAACGGAATACGATTCCGTTGTACAGGACTACCCCTTCGACAACTCAGTAGCCCGCACCTGCGCGGCTTTAATGCCGGCAATAAGGGTATCGGCCAGGGCACCGGCTTCAAACTGGCGGAGGGCTGCTTCGGTGGTGCCGCCTTTGGAGGCTACGGCTTTGATGAGGTCATCAAGGCTCTTGTCGGCGGTGTTGATCAGGTGGTAAGCCCCCAGCATGGTCTGCTTGACCAGCAGGGCAGCCACGGCATCGTCAAAGCCCATTTGCTTACCGGCTTCCACCATTGCCTTCACCACATAATAGAAGTAAGCCGGACCGCTGCCGCTTAGCGCCGTTACGGCATCGAGCATGCTTTCGTCTTCGAGAAAAATAGAGCGGCCAGTCGCATTGATGAGGTTTTCGACTTTGCGGAGATTATTCAGGTCAACTTCTTTAGCCGCGGTAAAACCCGTAATTCCCATACCAAGCATGGCGGGCGTATTGGGCATAGCCCGGATGACCAGCGGGTGGTTCAGCTTCTCCTGAATCTGGGCAATCGGAATCCCCGCCATGATGGACAGCACCACCTGCTCCGGCCGGATTACCTCGCGCAGGGCCTCGTGCAGGCCGGCAAAATCCTGCGGTTTCACCGATAAGATAATCAGGTCGTAGTCGGATACCCGAGGACTAATGGTATCCACGACAACGCCGGTCTTTTCGGCCTTCAGCGCTTCGCAGCGGCTGGTGCTTTTCTCAATGAGCAGGAGGTCGTCTTTTTTAACAAGGTCGTACTGCAGAAATGATTTGGCGAACGCCATTCCCATGTTTCCGCAACCGGCAATCGCAATTTTCATGGTATTTCAGTGAGTAGCTGGTTAAAACGAATCTGGTAAAGGCCACAAACTTCCGAATAAAACAGCAACAAAAAACCCAACCGCCCATTTTTTGGGACCAGTTGGGTTTTTTGTTGAGCAAGAAAGTGGCCTGTTTACTTAAGCACTTCTTCCAATTTCTTCTCCAGCGCTTCACCTCGCAGGTTTTTCGCAATGATTTTCCCCTCTTTATCGAGCAGGAAGGTAGCAGGAATAGCGTTGACACCGTATTTCTGGGCAGCTGCCGATTGCCAGAACTTCAGGTCTGATACGTGCGTCCAGGACAAACCGTCTTTCTCAATGGCTTTTACCCACTCATCTTTGCCCCGATCAAGCGAAACGCCATAGATGGCAAAACCCTTATCTTTAAACTTATTGTACATTCTCACCACGTTCGGGTTCTCCATCCGGCAGGGACCACACCAGGAAGCCCAGAAATCAATCAGCACGTATTTGCCGCGGAGCGACGACAGGCTCACCGGCTTACCGGCGGGGTCGTTTAACTCGATATCCGGTGCCAACGAGCCGACCATTACCCCCCGAATACGGGCTATGTTGCCAATAAAGGCTTTTGCCTGTGGACTGTTGGGATTCTCCCGCTCAAAACGGGTTGCCAGTGAGTCGAGTGTAGGGAAGTCATTATCGACGTTCAGAAAGTTAGTAGCAAACAGAGCAGCCAGAGAGGTACCCATTTCAGGCAGCATCGACTTCACTTTGCTCACCATCTGTTTCTCAGCGGCTTCATAATCCTGCTGGATCTTCTGCATCTTCTTCTGGTCCTTCTTCTCGTTAGCTTCCGCATACTGCTTGTTCCACTCAGCGACGCGGCTATCCATATTCGACTTCAGGTCCATTAATTGCTGATAATGAGTCATATTTTTTGACCCTGTCACAGTTAGGTTACCCTTTTGACCCGTTTTCGGGTCCACCTGGTAGCCATCCGCCGTAACATTGAGGGTTTCCCCTCCCTCCAGCAGCAACACCGTCCGTTGGGCATTGGCGATGTTCAGCAGATAAACTCCACCACCATCGGCTAAGCGGTTTGTTTTAAAAGAAAACGAATTGTTGTTATCTAATCGGGTCGAATCGAGCCGCACGGGGGGTTGTCCGTTAGCTTCCAGGTACACCATGCTACCGGGACTGGCGCTTTTCACTTTCCCGGTGATGGTAACTTCTTTCTGCGCAACGGCAGAAAAGCCGACAGCCAGTAGCAGGGCTGTTTGGGCGAGTAGATTTCTCATATTTATGATTGCGCTAGACTCTGAATAATCAACTGATTAACCAGCCTGGGGTCGGCCGAGCCCTTGGACTTCTTCATAACTTCGCCCACAAATAGACCCAGCAAGTTTTTCTTGCCTTTTTTGTATTGCTGAACTTTGTCGGGCCAGGCAGCCAACACCTCTTCTACCAACGTTTGCAGGGCATCGGTATTGCGGTTCTGGATAAGATTGTGTGCCTGAGCAAGCTCCGCAGGTGTTTGTCCCGGCTGCTCGGTCATTAATGTAAATATTCGTTGCGCTGCGGTCTGGCTTACGGTTCCTTCATCAATCAGCTGAATCAGGGAGGCCAGGGCGGTGGCGGTCACCGGAAACTGACGGTCCCGCAACGTCTTTTCGTTCAACTGTGCCTTTACCGCTCCCATAATCCAATTTGATGCCGCTTTATAGTTCTGGGTATACTGGCAGACATCTTCAAAATACGCTGCCAGTTCTTTAGCATCGGTCAACAGCGCCGAATCATACTCCGGCAGGCCATACTGGCTAACAAACTTCTGGTACAACTCCTGAGGTAATGCCGGCATTCCAGCCTGAATACGTGCCAGCCATTCATCCGATATAACAACCGGACACAGATCAGGGTCGGGAAAGTAGCGGTAGTCATTCATCGTTTCTTTCTCACGCATACCGTACGTACGACCGGCACTGGCGTCAAACGTCCGCGTTTCCTGAATAATGCGCCCGCCCGTTTCGGTAAGCTCAACCTGACGCCGGAATTCTACCTCCACGGCCCGCTGCACATTTCGGATTGAGTTGAGGTTTTTAACTTCAACCTTCGTACCTAACTCCGTAACGCCTTTCGGCCTGATGGATATATTAACATCACAACGCAGGGAGCCTTCTTCCATATTACCGTCGCAGATATCGAGGTAGCGTACCAGTCGGCGAACTTCGGTCAGGTAGGCCCCGGCTTCTTCGGCGGTACGGATGCACGGGTCCGTCACCATTTCAATCAGGGGTGTGCCGGCACGGTTGTAGTCCAGACAGGTGGCCCAGTCATCGGCATCGTGAATGGATTTTCCGGCGTCTTCTTCCAGGTGAATATGGTGAATCTGGATGGTTGTTTCGTAAGGTTCACCGGTAACAGGATCTTTAACTTTTACCGGAATACCACCTCCCACGCAAATTGGTCCTTTGTCCTGTGAGAGCTGATAACCTTTCGGCAGGTCAGGGTAAAAGTAATTCTTACGGGCGAAAACGTTATAGCGGGTAATCGCGCAGCCACAGGCCAAGCCCATCCGAATGGCAAACTCAACGGCCTGACGATTTATTTTGGGTAATGTACCAGGATGTGCGAGGGTGATAACGCTGATATTGGTATTAGGCTCGTGGCCAAACACATTTGCATCGGCCGCGAAGATCTTACTATGGGTAAGTAACTGACAGTGTACCTCTAACCCGATAACGGCCTCATATTTCGCCAGGGTGTCCGGCGACAGTATGGCGTCTGCAACCATGCCAACAGTTGGTTTACTGAAAATACGTGATTTTCAACAAAGATAACCGAAAGCAGGGGAAAAACTGCCGCCAAACAGAAGGAAACTCGTGTATAACCTGCACATACAACCTGATTAAAAGTCGTCAGGCTGGTGCTATTTGGAGCTGGAGTAAAATTTATGACATATCAGATAACGTTCAGGCGGTACTTAAGGTAAGTCTCAGCCAGTATAGCTATCTTTTTCGTATCAGGTACGCGTATCCGTGCCTCCTGAATACGAGAAGCCGGTAAGCGCTTTATTTTGTTGAATAATGTCTGGTAGTACGAGTAGGCCAGATAAACCCCCATACGGGCACCGCGGGGCAGGTTCAGGATACCCAGGTAGGCTTCATCGAAATCCCGCTGAATGTCTTCTTCGATTAAATGCTTGGCATCACGACTGAAATCGCTGAAATCAACTCCGGGAAAGTACACACGGCCCCGGTCTACATAGTCACTTTTAAGGTCGCGCAGAAAATTTACTTTCTGAAAAGCGGACCCAAGTTTACGAGCAGGTTCTTTCAGGCGTTCATACATACTTACGTCTCCTTCACAAAATACCTTGAGGCACATCAGTCCGACCACCTCGGCCGATCCATAAATATACTCCTGGTATCCGACTGCATCATAATCCTGGCAATAGAGATCCATCTCCATACTTTTCAGGAATGCCTCAATTAACCCATAATCAATGTTGTACTCTTTAACAACAAGTTGAAACGACTGCAGAATGGGATTCAGGCTAATGCCTTCTTCCAGTGCCAGATACGTGTCTTTTTTAAAGCGCTCGAATAAGGTTTTCTGGTCATAGTCGAAGAAGGTGTCCACAATTTCGTCAGCGTAGCGAACAAAGCCATAGATGCCGTAAATGGGCAGGTGAAAACGCCGGTCAAGCGTTTTGATGCCCAGGGTGAAAGAGGTGCTGTAATGCTCCGTAATTAGTTTACTGCATTCCAGCGCCGTTTGATTAAATAATGCCATCATACCCAAAAAGTGTTACTACGCCTGGCTCGTTTGGGGAGTCAGTGGTTTATTAGGTTTCAAGTGGTTACTCGCAAAATCCTTCGCAACTTCATCCGCCACAACCAATCCCGAAATCAGCGAAGGAGGTACACCCGGCCCTGGTACAGTAAGCTGGCCTGTGTAAAACAGGTTGTTTAACCTTTTGTTTTTCAGGCCCGGCTTCAGAAACGCGGTCTGAAACAGCGTGTTAGCCAGCCCATAGGCATTTCCCCGGAACGCATTATAATCGGTTTTAAAGTCCCGATGTGCATAGCTTCGCTTGTATATCAGATGGTTACGAATAGTTACACCTGTATACGTCTCAAGCCGATCCATGACCAGATTAAAATAATGCTCCCGGGTTTCTTCGGGGTCATCTAAATCGGGGGCCACGGGTATCAGAATAAACAAATTCTCACAATCGGGGGGTGCCACGCCGGGATCAGTAACCGACGGAGCCGAAACGTAGAACAGTGGGCGGCTGGGCCAGCGGGGCGTTTCATAAATCTCCTGCGCATGGAGCGTAAAATCTTCATCAAAGAACAGGTTATGGTGTCGCAGACGCGGCACCCGCTTGTTTACTCCCAGATAGAACAACAGCGACGAGGGTGCCATAACCCGTTTTTGCCAGTAGGTATCGCTATAGTTACGAAATTCAGCGTCAACCAGATTGGTCTCGACATGATTGTAATCCGCCCCGGCCACCACCACATCAGCGGCAAAAGACCCCTTATCCGTAATCACCCGCCGGGCCGACCGGCCAACAACCTCAATATGCTCTACCGTATGATTTAGCAGAATCTGCACACCTTTCTCCTCTGCCAGGCTAACCATACCCTTTACAATCTCATGCATACCTCCCATCGGATACCAGGTGCCCATGGTCATTTCGGCATAATTCATCAGGCTGTACATGGCTGGTGTATTCTCCGGCGTAGCACCCAGAAACAGAATTGGGAACTCCACTAACTGAAGCAGCTTAGAATTACTGAAAAACTTGCGGACGTGACTGGCAAACGATTGAAAGACATCGAGCCGCAGGACATCATACAACAGGCGCGGACTCATAAATTCGGTAATAGAGCGGCTGGGCTTCCAGACGAACTTGTGGATACCCACCTCATACTTATAGGCAGCCTGCCGCAAAAACTCGTCGAGCCGACCTCCGCTACCGGGCTCAATACTCTCAAACAGTTGTTTTAGCTGATTAAAATCAGCGGGGAGGTCAATGGCGTCATCAGGACCGAAAATAACCGAGTAAGATGGGTCTAGCCGGACCAGATTGTAGTAATCAGACGGCTTTTTACCGAATCGGGCGAAGTAGGTTTCAAACACATCAGGCATCCAGTACCAGCTCGGCCCCATATCGAAGGTAAAGCCCTCGGCCTGGAAAATTCTGGCCCGTCCGCCGGGCATTTCATTTTTTTCGAAAATGGTTACGGCAAAGCCTTTATCGGCCAGGCTGGTTGCGGCCGATAGACCGGCAAAGCCTGATCCAATGACAATAATACGTTTTGGTTGACTCATTTACAGGTACAAATACGGGCGGGGGTGTATACGTTTGGCTAAAAACCAAAAAAGTTAGACGGAAACCATCTAACTTTTCGGAACCTTCCTCTTTTTTAACCAAAAACTACTCAATCATATCTACGATCGCCGGAGCGATTTGGATTGCCTGGTGCTTAGACGTTGAGATGGGCATAAACCTTCAACTTGTCTTTCAGTTCTTTACGTGCAATATGGATACGATTTTTCACAGTACCAATAGGTATGTCCAATTTTGCCGCAATTTCATGATATTTAAATCCCCGGAAGTGCATCATAAACGGAGTGCGGTAGGTTTCATCCAGTCCGTTAACCGCACGGTTGATATCTTCCTGAGCAAAGGTTGAGTAAGCTGTATTATCGGTGCTGCTATCCAGCGAGTTAATGTAATGTAAATTATCGGTTGTATCGATGAAGGTATTCTTACGAACCATACGCTGATAGTTAGTAATGAATGTATTCTTCATAATGGTGTACAACCAGGCTTTCAGGTTTGTACCGTCCGTATACTTATCCCGATTGGTAAAAGCTTTCAACAGCGTGTCTTGTAACAAGTCGTTGGCATCTTCCACATCCTTCGTCAGCCGGAGAGCGAATGGCCGTAACGACTTCGACACTTTGCCAATATGATAGGTGAATTCAAGCGCTGTCATGGTTGTATCTATTTTTGTTGAACCAAATTTATACAGGACTTAAACAAAAAAGCAACCAATCCTGCCAATTTTTTTTTCCTGAATACCGTTTCACCCCCAAAAACGTCAATTTCAGCTGTTTAAATATGCGTTTTATTTGTAAACGGCCCAACAATTTGTTGAGGTGTTGATCTCAAAGTGTGGAATTTTCCCCACACACTGTGGAATGTGTCCTTCAACTTCTGTTTAACTATTCCTCGCTAAAACATAAACAAGTTCTAATGTCGTTCTAATAATTTTTGGTGAAAAAGCTAAACATAGGGGTAAGTCAGCCGTTTAAATTGCAACAATGTTGCGAATAAGCAGTAATTTTGTGCTTACCATTGATAATTACCCTGTTTACATGTCGCTTTTCCGAATTTTTGTGTGGCTTTTTGGAGTGTGGACTGTATTCCCCACCTGGGCACAGTCAACCTGCCACTGTTTTGTGAAAGGCGTTGTGCTGGATAAGGACTCTCGCCAGCCCATTCCAGGTGCTACCGTCCTGATCAAAGAAACAGGTCAGGGTACCGTGACCGACATTAACGGCGCTTACCGGCTTGACCAGCTTTGTCAGGGTCAATACACCTTGCTCAGCCGGATTGTCGGCTACAAAGAAGTTCAGCAGTCTATTAAACTTGATCATCCCGATACTGCTGAACAGCAGGACTTGCTGCTGCCGGAAGAGGTTATTCACTTGAACAACGTCAATGTAACGGCCCAACGCACCGATGCCCTTAACAGCCAGACTATCGCCAGCCTTGAAGGCCGGAACCTGGAGCAAACCCGTGGACAGTCACTGGGCGATGCGCTACGGGCGATCAGTGGGGTCACTACCCTGCAAACGGGGGCAAACATAACCAAGCCGGTAATTCACGGAATGCACAGCAATCGGGTGCTGATCCTGAATAACGGCATCCGGCAGGAAGGTCAGCAGTGGGGCTCAGAACATGCCCCTGAGATTGACCCGTTTGTAGCTAACCGGGTTACCGTTATTAAAGGTGCCTCAGGAGTGCGCTACGGTTCCGATGCCATTGGAGGGGTCGTGCTGGTAGAACCTGCCCCACTACCTACCCAGCCTGGCTTACACGGATCGCTAAATATGGTTGGCTTCACCAATGGCCGTCAGGGGGTAGCCTCGCTGCAAACCGAAGGGGCTTTTGGTAAGGCAAGTGCATTTGGCTGGCGGCTACAGGGTACGTTGAAACGGGGCGGTAATCTGCAAACCCCGGCCTATTATCTGGATAATACCGGCCTGGCTGAGCAAAATTTTTCGGCCTCCGTCGGTTACCGAACCGGAAGCTGGCGTAATGAATTATTTTACAGCCGCTTTAATTCCAGAATTGGTATTTTCTCCGGCTCTCATATCGGCAGCCTCACTGACCTGCAGCAGGTACTGGAGACCAGACAGCCACTGGTAAAGACCAGCTTCAGCTATAAGATCGGGCGTCCGTACCAGCAGATTCAGCATGATTTGCTGAAGTGGAAAACAACCCTGAAGCCCTCCGCAGGTGGAGAATGGACCTTTACACTGGCGCGGCAGTTCGACGACCGCAGGGAGTATGATCTGCACCGGCCACGCAACGACTCCCTCGCCGGACTTAACCGTCCTGAACTCCGCTTCCGGCTTACCACCTACACCGGCGACCTGGCGTATACCCACCGCCCTTTTGGCAAGCTGAGTGGTGCCGCCGGCATCAGCGGTCTGTATCAATTTAATATCATGAACGGCCGGCCGCTGATTCCTAATTTCCGTCTGTACAATACAGGGTTATTCTGGATTGAGAAGCTGCGCATCGGTAAGTGGGAGTGGGAAGCGGGTCTGCGTTACGACCTGCGCCATATGCAGGCATTCTGGTATGTTAACGGCGTGCTGGACCAGCCGGTTTTCATATTTAACTCCGGCTCCGGAACGCTGGGCACGACGTATTCGGTGCAGGAGAAATGGCAGTTACGCTTCAATGCCGGAACTGCCTGGCGGGCCCCGAACGTCAGTGAATTGTTCAGCGAAGGGGTGCATCATGGCGCAGCGGCCTACGAACAGGGTGACATTACCCTTCGACCAGAAATGGCTTATAATTATAGTTTGAGCAGTGACTATCAGGGTCAGCGGGTGCAGGCTGAGGTGAACATTTTTTATAACTCCATCCGCAACTATATCTATTTGAAGCCACAGGAAACACCAATTTTAACCATCCGGGGTGCCTTTCCTTATTTCCGCTATACACAGACTGATGCCCTTTACACCGGCTTTGATGCAACAGTGAACGTAAAATTGCTCGCAGGCCTCAACTGGACCACCAAGCCATCTTACCTGTACGTACAGGATGTACGGCAAAACCAGTCCATCGTGATGATACCACCCAACCGTTGGGAAAACGCTCTTCGTTATGAACTAGCCAAAGCGGGCGGGTTTCGGGATGCGTACCTAAGTATGGGCAATCTGTCGGTTGCACGTCAGAACCGGGTGCCGGCCAACAGCGATTTTATGCCCCCCCCACCAGGCTATAGCCTATGGAACTTATCAGCGGGCGGTATGCTGCCGCTGAGTGAACATCAGCAGTTGGAGCTTGGCGTGACGGTAACGAATCTGTTCGACGTTACCTACCGCGATTACCTGAACCGTTTCCGGTATTTTGCTGATGAGTTAGGCCGGAATCTTTCGGTGCGGGTTAAATGGCAGTTTTAAATTTTGTTATAGTAAAAATCGAGCGGGTTGGGGTACCTGAATTTATAGCTAGTAACCTCGCTGAGTTTCTTACTGCTGACTATTTTGTACGGAATAAATTTGTCTGATTCTATAAACATTGGCAAGGCATATCCAAAATCTGCACAACTTCGCCTGTAAATTTCCTCGCGGGTCGGGTGCTCCGGCGCTACTACGTTGAATACTCCGGTTAACTGCTGCTTTATAACTGCAGTAATAATTCCTACTGCATCATCGCGATGGATATAATTGACGGGCACAGCGCCACTATCTACGGTTTTGCCGGCGATGTATTTAGCCGGAATACGGTCGTAGCCCATCAGGCCGCCACAGCGTAAGATGGTAGTTTGCTGTTCCGGCGTCAGGCTTTGTACCAGTTGTTCCGCCTGCACCAGGGCCGGAGCCGCCGACTGCTCCACACGTATGACATCCTCTTCTGTTACTTCCCGATTCAGTTCCGGGTAGACCGAGGTAGAGCTTATATACAGAACCCGCCTAACCGGAGATTGCCGTACTGCTTGAACAACCGCCTGTACCTGGTCCGGATGAAATGCCTCACCAAACCGGCCGGCTTTGGGCGGTATATCGATCAACAGGATATCGGCGCTGAGCAGCGCTGCCAAATTTCCCTGCGGTTCAGGGGTAAGCTGTATTTGATAAGCGTCAATACCTTTGGCATTCAGCAACGGCAGCTTTTCGGCCGATGTAGTGCTGCCTTTTACGGTATAGCCATCGCTGATGAGCTTTTCAGCCAGCGGTAGTCCCAGCCAGCCGCACCCCAGTATACTGATTGTCGTGTGCATAGGCTGCAAAAGTAAAAAAGCCGCAGCTTTGGCCACGGCTTTTTTCAAGTATGTATTCGATTAACAATTACCAGACGCGAATCCGGTCTTCCGGCGCTTTGTACATCTTGTCGCCCGGCTGAACGTTAAACGCCCGGTACCAGGCATCAATATTCGAGACGGGTCCATTGCAGCGGTAACGACCCGGCGAGTGCGGATCCGTCAGAATCAGCTGAGCCTGTGTTTCAGGTAATACATTTGCCCGCCAGACTTGCGCCCACGACAGGAAGAACCGCTGGTCGGGCGTAAAGTCGTTGATCTTCTCAGTAGACTGCCCTTGCTTGGTCTTTTTGAAGGCATCATAAGCGATAGCCAGACCGCCTAAATCGGCCAGATTCTCGCCCAGGGTCAGGCGGCCGTTTACACTCAGGGTATCCAGCACTTTATAGCCGAAGAACTGAGCTACTACCTTATCAGCTCGCTGCTTGAAATTATCAGCATCTTCTTTGGTCCACCAGTCGCGCAGGGTACCGTCGGCATCGTACTGGCGACCAGAATCGTCAAAACCGTGCGTCATCTCGTGTCCGATTACAGCACCAATACCACCATAGTTGATGGCGTCATCGGCTTCCGCATCGAAAAACGGAAATTGCAGGATACCCGCCGGGAAGGCAATTTCATTATTGACCGGGTTGTAATAGGCATTGATGGTTGGTGGTGTCATACCCCAGCGGGTACGGTCAACCGGTTGGCCCAGGCGAGTGACATTGTAGTTGTAAGCCCACTTGCGCGCACTCTTTACATTTCCGTAGAAGTCGTTGCGTTTGATGGTTACGCCTTCGTAGGTTTCCCACTTATCCGGGTAGCCAATCTTCCGCTTAAACGAAGTCAGTTTACCTAAGGCTCGCTTCTTGGTCTCAGGGCTCATCCAATCCAGACCGTTGATATGCTCTTTGAACGACGCTTCCAGGTTATCCACCAGTTTGACCATGCGCTCCTTCGCTTCCGGTTTGAAGTACGTTTGCACGTACAACTGACCCAGCAACTCACCTAACTGACGGTCAACGAGACCACTCACACGCTCCCAGCGGGGTGTCTGTACTTTCTGGCCCGTTAGTACCTTGCTAAACTCAAAGTTCTGTTTCACAAACGGGCTGCTCAGGTAAGGCGCAGCATCAGACACGATGTTCCATTTCATGTAGGTCTTCCAGTCGGCAACAGGCGTAGCGCTTAGCAGGCTATCGACAGAGCGGAAAAACCTGGGATTGCTGACCAGAATGGTATCCTGCTTTTTGGCCCCAAACTGGTCTAAAATCCGGTTCCAGCTGAGGGTTGGTGTCGTTTTGGAAAAATCCGTTACCGTAAACTTATTGTAGGTCTTCTGCGGGTCGCGCATTTCTACCCGGCTCATCTGTGCCTGAGCCAATGCAGTTTCCAGCCGCAGTACGGTAGCCGCGCTTTGGGTAGCCTGCTGGGGTGTCTCACCAAGCAGCGCAAACATCTTGGTTAGGTGATCGCGGTAAGCATCGCGTACCTGACGACTGCGAGCGTCGTTTTTCAGGTAATAATCGCGGTCGGGAAGGGTAGTACCGCCTTGTCCAAGTTGAGGAATGTATTTATTAACGTTCCGGCGGTCCTGGCTGACACCAAAGCCAAACAGCATACCATTACCCTGAGTACGCTGGTAAGCCATTTCGTCTAGTACACTATTCAGGTCTATTAAGGCATCAATGCGGGCCAGTTCGGGCTTAATAGGCGTATAACCTGATTTCTCAATGGTTACGCTATCCATACCGCTGGCGTAATAGTCACCAACCATTTGCTGCAAACGGCCTTTGCTGGTGTTTTTGCCAGCATCTTCGAGCAGACTCTTCAGAGCCTGGGCGCTTTTATCGCGCAGCTCGTGAAAACTTCCCCAACTGGTTTTGGAGGCTGGTACCGGATTCTTCTTGAGCCAGTTACCGTTGGCGTAGGTGTAAAAATCATCGCCGGGCTTTACGCTCAAATCCATGTTATCCCGGTCAATAAACTTCTTTTTAGGATCTTTGTCCGGGGGCGTCATGGACAGCATCCCCACGGACAGCACAGCCACAGCTAAAATTGTGGTTTGTTTATTCATGTTGTGATGAAATTTGGGTAAAAGGCAATTAATCTACAAAAGTAATAGATTTTACCCATTTTTCAACCATTAATCCGGCTTAACCACACCCGGCATAGCTGGTTTGAAGTCGGTCACGTATGTACCGGTTTTAAACTGGTCGAAGGGCTCTTTATTATGGTAGTTACCAGCGAAGTAGGTAATTACCTGATGAAAAATCCGAGGTTCCATATAGCCCGCCACCGGCTGAATAAGCTGGAACTGCTCATCCATAAATACGGTGCTGGGGTAGCTCAGCTTGTTTTGCAGCAACCCAGCGGCCAGTTCATGAACACCGCTGCTGCCCGAAGCCATGTATTTAAACGTATGCTCCCCTAACGTAATATCTTCCCGTTGTTCGGCGTTCAGTTTAACCGGGTAGAAGTTTTCGTTGACAAAATCGATAATGGCCGGGGCGGTAAAGGTATTTTTATCCATGACCTTGCACCAGCCGCACCAGTTGGTGTATACATCAATAACAAACTTCTTCGGGTTCTTTTTATTCAGCGCGTAGGCTTCCTCAATCGTCAGCCATTTGATCTTTTTGGCACCTGGTGCAGAATTGCTCTGGCTATACGAAGCCGATACGGTGAACAGCAGGGCAAGGGCAAAGAGGAAGATACGATTCATAATAAGATCCATCGGTTATTTTTTATTAACGAAATATACAACCTTTAGTCTATACTATTACCCTACTTTATTGGAATAGCAACTTTACTTAGATTGTTGATACCAGTAGCTTTCCGGTTATATTTACTACCATCATTATAGCCTTTTGCTTTTCTAATGAGACGCTATATTCTAATACACGGCTACGTTGAGGACCCTACTATTTTCGATCCATTAGTACCACACCTGCCGCCGGGCGAAACACTCCGCCTATCATTGAAGGACGAATTTGCTGAGTGGAAACCCCAGGAACCCATTAATGCCTTGTCGCTGGCCCGCTACCTGAGCGGCAAATATTGCATTACGGACCAGGACGTAGTCATCGGCCACTCAATGGGCGGCTGGATTGCTATACAGATTAAAAGTTTAAACGGCGCTACGGTTGTACAAATCGGGTCGTATACTAATCAGCTTAAAGTGACCTTTCCCGTCAAAAATATCAGACTCCTGAAATGGATGGCAAAGCTGGGTATGGGCCAAAGCGCCCTGTTTGTAAACTGGGTTAAGAAAACGTATCCGTTTGACGAAACTCGTGCGTTATATACTGCCTTGCTGGAGGGAATGCGTAAAATGGACCGTACCTATATTTATCAGCAGCTTTTAGTATTATTTGCACCGGTGCCTCCGTTGACCGTCACCCCGGATCTGCGAATACACAATTGCCGGGATAATATTGTGGCTGCGCCCGATGAACCCTATGTGGACGTACCGGGGGACCATTTTTGCCTGGTATTCCACCCCGAAACTGTGGCAGTACCGATCCGGTCGCTACTGGAGCAAAAACAAACCGCTTTACACACTTCCAACCACTAATTGCATATGCACAAAGTATTTTCTGGTATTGCCCTTGTAGCCATAACCTGCTTAGCTGCCTCCTGCAGCCAGAATACCGAAACAGCCGGCAACACTCAGCCTGATAGCGCCGGAATTTTAAGCTCCGACAGCTTAGGTAAACACATCGCTGTGCTGTCATCCGATGAATATCAGGGTCGCAAGCCATTTACCGAAGGTGAAACCAAAACTATTAACTACCTGAAGGCGCAGTTTGCAGCCGCTGGTGCTGAACCGGGCAACGGCGACAGCTATTTTCAGGATGTACCGATGGTGAACATTGCCACCGAGGCCGCGCCAACCATGCAGGTGCAAGGGCCCAAAGGCAGTTTTCAGCTAAAGGGATACGACGACTACGTCATCTGGACCAACAAAACCAACCCAACTATTACGCTGGACAAAGCGGAACTGGTCTTTGCCGGTTACGGTGTGGTAGCGCCGGAATACAACTGGAACGACTACGCTGGTCTGGACGTAAAAGGCAAAGTCGTGCTGGTACTGGTGAACGATCCCGGCTATGGCTCAGGCGACTCTACGCTGTTTAAAGGTAAAACGATGACCTACTACGGCCGCTGGACTTATAAGTTTGAAGAAGCCGCCCGACAGGGTGCCAAAGGCTGCCTGATTGTGCATAACACAGCAGCCGCCAGCTACCCGTTCAGCGTGGTGCAGAACAACTGGAACGGCTCACGGCTACAACTGGACAACCGGGGCAAAAACATACCGAACTGCGATGTCATCGGATGGGTATCCGAACCAACCGCCAATCGGCTGCTGACGTCTGCCGGCATGGATGCATCGCTGCTGACCAAAGCCAAACAGCGGGGTTTTAAATCGGTGCCCCTGAACGTGAACCTGTCGACGAGCATGAAAGTGAAGGCGACTTACGACAAATCACACAACGTAATTGCCAAAATCACCGGCTCGACCAAGCCCGACGAGTACGTTATCTACTCCGCGCACTGGGACCACCTCGGCATCGGCAAACCCGACGAAACCGGTGATTCAATCTATAATGGAGCCATAGATAACGCCAGCGCAACGGCCGGTCTTCTGGAACTGGCACGGGCATTTAAGAACACAAATCCTAAACCGGAGCGGACCATTATTTTTCTGGCGGTCACGGCGGAAGAACAGGGGCTTTTAGGGTCAAACTACTACGCCGAGAACCCGGTGTATCCGCTGGATAAAACGGTGGCCAACATCAACATGGACGGGCTGAATGCTTTTGACAAGACCAAAGACATCATTGTTGTCGGTAGCGGGCAGTCGGAACTCGAAGACATTCTGGCCGAGGAGGCGAAAAAGGCTGGCCGCTATCTGGCGATTGATTCGCATCCGGAAGCCGGTTACTATTACCGCTCCGACCACTTCAACTTTGCCAAAGTAGGCGTTCCGGCGCTGTATACAGAAACGGGTACCGACGTAGAGGGAAAAGGCAAGGAATATGGAGCAAAACTCGCCGACGAATACCGCGAGAAACACTACCACCGCCCCTCCGACGAATACGACCCTAAAACCTGGACCCTGGCCGGAGCCGTTGAAGACCTGAAACTCATGTTCGAAGTTGGCAAGCGTTTAGCCTCTGGCGACAAATTACCGCAATGGAAGCAGGGATCGGAGTTTAAAGCTATTCGGGAGAAAACAGTGTCCGCTAACCAGTAGCCGCTCATTGCGTCGATTCATCCGGGATGAACGACAGCAAATCGCGCAGGCTGCCCAGTTGCACAAAGGATTTGCCGATTAACTGCTCTTCGTTGACTTTTTCGTGCCCCCAGGTGATCTGGTAAGGCACATACACCGCTTTCGCTCCGATATGTACCACCGGCAGTATATCGGAGCGGAGCGAGTTACCCACCATCATAAACTCATCGTTCTGCAAGCCATACCGCTTGATAATGCGCTGATAGGTACGCTCATCCTTCTCGCTGACGATCTCCATATGATGAAAGTATGAACCCAATCCCGATCGGGCAATCTTGCTCTCCTGGTCGAACAGGTCGCCTTTAGTCAGGATCATCAATTCGTAGCGATGGGCCAGGGAGTCGAGCACGTCGCGGACGCCGTCCAGCAGTTCAATTGGGAAGTCGAGCAGTTGTTTGCCGGTGTCAATAATCTGCTGAATCTCCTTTCCAGTTACCTCTCCGTTCGTTAGTTCGATAGCGGTTTCGATCATGGAGAGTATATACCCCTTAGCCCCGTAACCGAACAGCTTCAGGTTAGTGATTTGCGTCTTGTAGAAGTGCTTCGAAATCGTTTCGGCATCAATGTGTGCTTCCAGAATGGTGTGAATCTTCTTCTCAACGTCTATATAATTCGGCTCATTGACCCAGAGCGTATCGTCCGCGTCGAAGGCAATGATTTTGAGATTACTGATTAATGCTGATGTGGTGTTTATGGCCAATGACATGTGTAATATAGAATTTTGGCTACAGCGTTTCGCCTGCTAATCAAATATGGACTGCTGGTATTCGCATCTGGCCACATAATGGCCTTGGAAATATACGTTGAATTGAGCGGTCGAACAGATATCCAAAAACCCAATTCGTTTTGGTTCACAGCCAGATTTATACTGCCAAACACTAGAACGCATCAACTCATACCCGTCACGATAAGAGTCAGGTTGACCTAGCATTGCCAGGACCTTTTGTTTATCTTTTCCGATTAACTTCTTATTACTGATCAAATCATCCTTGTACTGGTAGCGGTCTTGATATTGGTGGAGCCAGGTTGTTTGATTAAATGACTGCTGAGGATAATAGGAGTCAATAAAAAGTACAATGCTAACCAGTAGGAGCAGAAGAAGGGGGGTAAAGGCAACCACCAGGAACCAATGTAGCACTCTATGTACCCTTCCTTTATAAACTTTTCTTAATCCCCACCCCATAAGTCTGTACATCAGATACCCTGACATTAGCGGCAGTAGAACCGGGAGGCTCCCTAAGAGGATGCCTTTAAAAAGCCCTTTGGCAATATATGTAATACCCATTCGAATTACTCTAAATTTTCGCGGCATCCACTGCCCTTACTCCCTTCTCCGCTAGCGCCTGAACACCCGTCAGTAGCGTGGCAAACCGCTCGTCTTTGGTCAGTCCTTTCTTGTACCGGCCATAAATCTGCTGAATAACCACAGCATTTTTGAAAAGTCCGAATACGTAATAGTACAAGAGGTTGGAAATGTCACGGCCGCTGCGTTCGGCGTAGCGGTTGGCAAAATCCTGGCGGGTTAAGTTGCCGGGCAGCCAGGTCAGGTTAAAGGATTTCTCGAAAGGACCATCATTGGCCTCGGCCCAGTAGGATAAGGAAGTACCCACATCCATTAGTGGGTCGCCTACGGTGGTCATTTCCCAATCCAGCACCGCGCGAATGTCGGTTAGGTCGTCGGGGTTGAGTACGACATTATCGTATTTGTAGTCGTTGTGGATGAGCGTTGGTGGGTTTTCGGTCGGCAGGGTATCTGTCAGCCAGCGGGCGAGTTGGTCCATGGTGGGCAGGTCGTCGGTCCGGGCGGCCAGGTAGCGTTTGTGCCAGCCCTCCACCTGCCGCCGGATGTACCCATCCGGCTTACCGAGGTTTATCAGGCCGGTTTGGTGAATAGCTATCGCGTGGAGATCCACCAGGTTATCAACCAAGGCTTCCGAGAGTTGCCGCATCTGTTCGGCTAGTAGGTTTAGCTTAGGCGCCATATACGCCCGCAGGATGATGCCCGGCACCCGCTCCATTACGTAAAACGGGCAGCCAAGCACCGACTCGTCTTCGCAGAACACCACCGGCTCCGGTATCTTGGTATAGCCAGCCGCTTTCAGCATCGACAGCACCCGAAACTCCCGGCCCATATCATGCCCGCCTTTTATTTCCTTCGCTCCGAACGGTGGCCGGCGCAGCACATACTCCTGCCCTTCTATTTTTAACAAATACGTCAGGTTCGAGTAGCCGCCGGGAAACTGCCCTATATCCGTTATAGTCCCAAAGCCCGGCACTTGAGTAGTCAGGTACCCTTGTAAGGCATCTTTGTCTAATTCTTCACCGGAGCGGACGGTGGTGGGGGTATCAGATTTGAGATTGGTCATGGGTGAATAGTAATTGTCGGTTTTTGTCATGCTTCCTTCGTCAGCATGACAAAAACAACATACAAAAAGGCGTTTAAGCCCTCGTAGCTGCCATATCAGCCGCTTTTTTCTTTACATCCAGTCCGTAACCCTTCAGAATGCTGCGGGCTAGGGCGGATTTGTGTACTTCGTCGGCACCATCGTAGATGCGGGCTCCGCGCTCGTGGCGATAGTACCAGGCCAGCAGAATATCGTCGGTGATACCCATCGCGCCGTAGGTCTGAATAGCCCGGTCTACGACCTTGAGCATAATATTGGCCACAAAGAATTTAATGGCCGAAATCTCATTGCGAACGGCGGCCGCACCGAACTGGTCAATCTGGTTGGCGGTGCGCAGCACCATCAGGCGGGCGGCATCAATTTCGGCCCGGCTCTCGGCAATGAAGCCCTGGATAAACTGCTTCTCGCCCAGCATCACGCCCGGCTCTATCTCGCGGGTAGCGGCCCGGCGGCACATCAGGTCGAAGCACCGCTCGCTGATACCAATCCAACGCATGCAGTGGTGAATCCGGCCGGGTCCCAGCCGCTCCTGCGCCAGGGTAAAGCCCATACCTTCGCCACCAATCAGGTTAGAGGCAGGCACCCGCACCTCGTTGTATTTCACCTCGGCATGGCTGCCCCAATGGTCGCTGGCGTCACCCATAATGGAGATGTTACGGACCAGTTCAAAACCCGGCGCATCGGTCGGTACCAGAATCATGCTGGCCCGGCGGTGCGGAGCCGCGTCGGGGTTGGTTACGGCCATCACCACAGCAAAAGCGGCCCCATCGGCCGAGCTGGTAAACCATTTATGCCCGTTGATTACGTATTCGTCCCCCTCCCGAACGGCTGTGGTACCCAGCCGCGTTGGGTTGGAACCGGCAAATTCCGGCTCGGTCATGGAGAAACAGCTCCGGATGTGACCTTCTCTGAGCGGCTCCAGGTACTGGCGCTTGAGGTCGTCTGGTGCGTATTTGTGCATCAGCTCCATATTACCGATGTCAGGTGCCTGGCAATTGAAGGTATAATGCCCAAAGGGACTATACGCCAGCACTTCGCTGACCTGCCCGAATTCGCAGAGGGTTAGTCCCAGACCGCCTTCCTCTACGCTGTGCTGCAGGCCCCACAAACCGGCTTTTTTGACCAGCTCACGTTTCTGGTCCAGTATGCGGGCTACGGTGGAGAAATTACCGGTCAGGTGCTCAGCGTTTTCGAGCGGAATGAGTTCAGTTTCGACAAACTCCCGAATGCGCGGGATAAGGTCGCGGGTCTGGTTGGTTGAGAAGATATCGTCCATGTTGGGTTACCTGCCGATGAAGCAGATACAGGCGACAAGTTAGTTTACTTAAACACCACTATCAACACTGCCCCGGTTACCATTATAGCGGCCCCGACGAGTTTCTGCACAATATCCCGTTCCTTAAAAAATTGATAACCAAACACGACACTCAGCAGCGCCGACGTCTGGAATAAGGCTAAGGCATAGCCCACCTGTGTACCGCCAAAGGCCACATTCGTCGAAAACTGCATCAGCCCCACCGACAGAAACAGAGCCAAATACGTGATTTTCTGCGAAAACAGCAGCCCGACCTGCTCTTTCCAGTTTTCGCGCAGGGCCAACACAATCCAGAGCAGAGTCATAATAAATCCCAGCACGCACCAGAAGACAAACACAGTTACGGGCGATGATAGCAGCATGGCTTTTTTGATAAAAACCGCTTCAATGGCCGAACAAACCAGGGCTGCCAGCCGCAACTGAATCGCCGATTGTTTCAGCAACGCCCAGCTAAATCCCTGCCCCCGCCGACCCGAACCCAGCACAAAGTAGCTTCCTACCACAATCAGCGCCACACCCAGCATACCGGCCCAACTGGGTACTTCATTGAGCAGCACCATACCAAAGACAATACTGACTACCGACTTGTACGCGTTAACAGGACCCAAAATTGACAGGTCACCCGTTTTTAAGGCTTTCACCAGAAAGACATTTCCGAGCACCGCCAGCAGGCTAATTATAACGGCATTCCACCAGAAGGACGTCGGCAGCGTGGCAAAATCAATCTCTCGCCAGAAGAACAGGCATAGTAAGCTCAAAAAGCCGTATGTGGCCGAAGTGATAAACAGGGGCTCTGCCGAGCGTTGCGTCAGCTGCTTCTGGAAGACGTTTGACAGCGGATTCGATACAATCCGAACGATGATGGCGAGGGATGTGAGGGTGAGGATAGTTAACAGCATACTAGAACCATTCATTTTGCATCTCAATCGTTACCCGGTCGGCGGAGATTAGCCGCCGGGAGAGCGCGTGGATTTTCACTAATTCGTATTCATAAAAGTAACGGGCGGCCATCAGTTTTCCCTGATAAAAATTTTGGTCATCGTCATGAACATTCGCTATCGCCTGTCGCGCGACTGTAGTCTGTCGGAGCCACTGCCACGCAATGACAACATGGCCGAATAGTTCGAGATAAAGGGTAGCATCAGCCAAAAAAGCTTCCGTATCAGATGGGGCCAGGCTGAGCAGGTGCCGGGTCACCTTGTCCAGCACAACCAGAGCCGCTCCAAGCTGGTTGCTTAGCGCTTCGCCTTCTGGAGATACTTGTGCCGCAGCCATATCGGTTTGGATTTCGGCCAGCAGAAGCGTCACGGCTTTGCCGTTGTGCATTATTACCTTCCGGCCCAGCAAATCAAGGCCGTGGATTCCGGTTGTTCCTTCGTGGATGGGGTGAATCCGGGCTTCGCGGTAGAACTGCTCCACCGGAAAGTCAGTCGTATATCCCGCACCACCCAGAATCTGCACAGACGCACTGGTAGTCAGACAGCCCATCTCGGAAGGGTACGATTTGGCGATGGGGGTTAGCAAATCCAGCAACAGAGCCGCCTTTTCTTTCTCGTCTCCCTCGGCGGCATGTACCAAATCGGCATAGTAGCTGCACTGCAACAATAATCCCAGGGAGCCTTCCAAAACCGCTTTCTGGAACAGCAGCATCCGCTTGACATCGGCATGGCGGATAATGGGCACCTGGGGTCTACTAGGGTCTTTCTCTGCGATAGGTCGGCCCTGCGGACGTTCTCGGGCGTACTCCAGTGATGCGTAGTACGCTGCGGTGCCTATGGATACCGCGTTCATCCCTACGCCAATGCGGGCTTCGTTCATCATCTGGAACATATAACTGAGCCCCTTGTGCGGCTCACCGACCAGATACCCAATACAGCCATCGTTGGAGCCAACCATCAGGTGGGCAATGGGTGCGCCCTTGTAACCCATTTTGTGATAAACGCCCGCCGTTAAGACATCGTTATCGAGTAGATGACCATTCTCCGGGCGCTTCTGCGGTACGGCAAACAGGGATATACCCTTAGCGCCCAAAGGACCGCTCTTGATTTTAGCCAGCATCAGATGAACTATGTTCTCACAGGCATCATGGTCACCGGCGGATATGTAAATCTTTTGCCCACGAATTTTGTAAACACCCGGTTGGTCGGTTGCTTCGGCGGTGGTGGTAATGTCGGAGAGCGAACTGCCGGCGTCGGGTTCCGTCAGGGCCATGGTTCCCTGCCAGCGTCCGGCGTACATATTTGGGGTGAAGGTCTCAATGAGCTCCGGAGAACCGAAGCTACGCAGTAGGTTGGCAGCTCCGGTAGTCAGAAACGGAAATACGCTGGATGAGTAGTTAGCTGCCCCGAAAATAAAGGTAGCGGCATTCATGATAGTAGCCGGGAATTGCTGACCACCTTCTTCGTACGAGAACGGCGCGTTAATCCACCCATCGTCGCCAAACCGCCGGATGATTGGCCTTATACCCGAATGGACTCGAATTTTGCCGTCGACCAACTGCGGTTCTTTCCGGTCCATCTCCGTCAGCAGCGGCTTCAACATCGACTCAGCTATTTGACCGGCCGCGTCCAGCACCATCTCAAAAGACTCCCGGTTATGGTCCTGAAAATAGGGTAAGCGAGTTAACTGCTCCGCATTCAGCACTTCGTACAGGTGAAAGGTGAGGTCACGTTTGGAATAAAAATGGTTAGCCATCGTAATAATATATCCGTTTCGCTTAGGTACTTTTAACGTATAATAAACATTGCATAAACATGCGCTTTCTCCTCATTGCCCTTCTCCTGGTTTCCGGTTGTGTGCAAGCTCAGAAGAAAATTGCCATAACCATTGACGACCTGCCGACGGTTTCCAACTATTACCGTACATCGGAACAGAAAGTCCAGATGACCCACCGCCTGCTGAAGCATCTGAAAGACCACAAAGCGCCGGCTATCGGCTTTGTGATTGGGCGGTTACTTTATTCCGATGGTCAGCCTGACAAAAGCCAGTTGGCGCTCCTAACCAAATGGCTCGATGCCGGTGTGGAGCTGGGAAACCACACCTACGCGCATAAGGACATCAACCAGATTTCATCCGCCGAATACGCCGAAGATGTTATCAAAGGTGAGCAACTGACGAAAGACCTGGTTGAAAGACGAGGTAAATCGTTTCGGTACTTCCGGCATCCGTTTCTCCGCAAAGGTCCAACTCAGGCGAAGAAAGACTCCATTGAGCAGTTACTGACCCAGCGCGGCTACCGTGAAGCACCCGTTACCGTCGATAATTCCGACTATTTGTTTTCCCGCGCTTACGATAATGCCTTACTACAGGACGGTAAAACGCTGGCGGCTGAGGTGGGTCGGCAATACATCGCCTACATGACCAGCTACATAGACTACTACGAAGCGCAGTCTGATTCGCTGTTTGGCCGGCAGATACCACAAACGCTACTCTTACACGCCAACGCTATTAACGCCGATTACCTTGGGCAATTACTGACCGCCTTACACAGGAAAGGCTATTCGTTTGTCTCGCTGGACGAAGCGCTAAAAGACCCCGCCTACCAGTCGGCAGACCGCTATGTGGGCAAAGGTGGCATTTCCTGGCTGCACCGCTGGGCGCTGACCCAGGGCAAGCAAGGCGCTTTCTTTAAAGGTGAACCGGAGGTGCCTGCCACCATCAATGAGTTGGTGCAAAGGAATCCCTGACGCTTATCCCGCCGTAAGCCCACCGTCCATCTGAATAGCCTGACCGGTACAAAAGGCATTTTCGTCGGAACACAGCCACAGAATGGCCTGCGCAATTTCTTCAGGCTGCCCAAATCGCCCAATTGGAATAACCCGGCGCATCCGTTCTTCCATTCCCGGTGCCATATTCATTAACTCATGCACCATACCCGAATGGGTATATACCGGACAAACGGCGTTGACCCGAATATTCTGCCGAACATATTCCAGCGCGGCTGTTTTAGTCAGACCTAATACGCCGTGCTTGGCGGCACTATAGGGTGCCCCATTCGGCATACCCCGCACCCCGGCAATCGACGAGATATTGACAATTTTGCCCCCACCCTGCGCCAACATCTGCCGTATTTCAGCCTGCATGCAGTAAAAAACACCACTCAGGTTTACGGCCAGCATCCGGTTCCAATCGTCCAGTGTTTGGTCAATAAACTTTGCGAAGGTTCCGCCAATGCCAGCGTTGTTGATACCAATATCGAGCCGGCCGTAAGTCTCCACCGTCTGCCGGATGAGGGCCTCCACTTCATCGGGATCGGCGACGTTGCAGGGGATGAATGTTGCTTTACCACCGGCTTCCTGTATCAGAGCGACGGTTTCCTGTCCACCTTCGGCATTAACGTCGGAGACTATCACCTCGGCCCCCTGCCGGGCAAAGGCGAGTGCCGTGGCCCGGCCAATACCCGATGCCGCTCCGGTGACAAGCGCTACCTGTTTATTAAAATCAGCCATGTTCGTTTTGTCATAGATTCGCTCCGAAAATAGCTTTATTTTGCGAATACTATGCGTACGCTCTGGCGCTACCTGCGCACCCACCTACAAGCTGATTTCCGGACTGACCTCTACCTGACCACGGCCCTGTATGCCGCTATACTGATAGCCATCAACTACTGGCTGGACCTCGAAAACAGCATCATCGACAACTACCGGGGCAGCTATATGCGCCCGCTCTTGTATTTCTGCCTGTATTCGGTCGCTTATTACGGAGGTGTGCTGATATGGACGTACTTCCATCGGCAACAGGATGTGCTCCGCCAGCGACGATTCTGGATACATACCCTGTTTGGGCTGACCGTCTACTCGTACTACGCCGGTTTCTACGGCTATGTGTCCTGGAGTGAGCAACTGTTCGATGGAGAGATTTACACGTTTGCCTATCGCTGCCTCAGCAACCTGCATTCTGTAATTACCGTGGCTTTGCCGCTGTACCTGTACTACCGCTTGTGGGATCGCGAGCATACCGGCTTTTATGGAATACGTCCCAAGCGGGCGGGGCTGCAAATGTACGCCGGTCTGCTGCTGATAATGGTGCCGCTGATAACCTGGGCCTCGTTTCAGCCCGATTTCTTAAGCTTCTACCCGAGCTATAAAGACACCAATGCCAACGAGTTTTTCGGCGTACCGGAGTGGGTAACGGCGCTCATTTTTGAACTCGCCTACGGTTGGGACTTTATACCGACCGAACTAATGTTTCGGGGCTTTCTGGTTATTGGGCTAAGCCGGTTGTTAGGCCCCGGTACCGTACTGTCGATGATTGTAGTATATGCCAGTATTCACTTCGGCAAACCGCTGGGCGAAACCATCTCTTCCCTGGTTGGTGGGTATCTGTTAGGCGTCTTTGCCTTGTACAGTCGAAGCATCTGGGGCGGGGTACTCATTCACCTCGGCGTGGCCTGGTTGATGGAACTGGCCGCCTTCCTGCAACTATACTTCCGTAGCTAAATGGCACCTTTTTGTTTAAACGTTAAATCATAAATTTTTGTGCTATCGTGCTACTATAAAATTTTATTTGGCTTCTAAAGAAATTCTAACGCCTTCGAGTAGGTTTCCGGAAATTTTCCTTACAACTTTGATAGATCTTGTCAAAACGTTAACGGCTCTTCCCACTGCTTATGCAACCGTTAAACAGCGTACTGACCGAACCGACAGCGACTGTACTTGGGCGCGGCATCCAATACATCGGTATCGGCAAACACGGTAGTAAACCGTTACCCACTGACTTACTCCAGGAGTGCAGACAGGCCCTGTTGTCCCCTGAGACCGACCCGCTGCAAAAAGGCGCGTTTATTGGTGCACTCATTACGAAAGGCCCCACCGACGAGGAACGGCAACTCGAAACGATTTTCGGCCGGGGTGCTTTCTCACACCCTACGTTCCTGATTAACAAGCTCTGCCCCGAACTGCCGACCCGCCTACTGCCTATCGGCACCAAACTATTGCGCGGGCATACCCTCCGCACCAGCGAGGCCCACCAGTTGGGTACTTACCTGTTCTCCGATGAGCAAGGGCCGGATGCCTCCTGCGAGACGTTTCGGGCCATGGCGGCCAGCATCCTGCGGGTTCGTCACGAAACCAATGATGAATACAAGGGGCTGTATGATGCCGCGATGGAGACCATCACCCCCGGTTTTCAACAGCCGGCTACTATTAATCAGACCATCATTCAACTGGCCGAGCCGTTCGATGGCGTTGAGCATTCGTACCTGATTACCCCACTGCTGGCCAATCACCTGCAAAAGCGAGGCTATGGTGTGATATCCTCGGTGGGTCGCACCGCCGGACCTAAGTATGGTGTAAACGCCCACGACCTGTACCTGTACCTGGGGTGTCCGATGCTCCAGAGCAACCACGAACTCCACACCCCCGAAGAGCCGTTCGGCTGGATACTCGACCAGAAAGCCCTCTCCCCCGCCCTCGACCGCTGGGTCGACCGCCGACGCGCCATGATTAAACGACCGTTTCTCGCCACCCTCGAAAAAGTCCTGAACCCCTGCCGGGCCCGTGTGCTCGTCACCTCCGTATTTCATATCACGTACCAGATGAAAATGGCGGAACTGGCGCTGATGGCGGGTTTTGACGCGGTGGTGGTGATGAAGCGGGGACTGGAAGGCAGTCTGGCACCCTCTATCTCCCGCGCCAGTGGTATTCTGTGTGCCGTACGAACGGAGAGCAATCACCTCTTCTTCCAGCATTTCGACGCCAGTCTTCCGGTGTTTAATCCCTATCGGACCGAGACCGATGAGGACGTAGCTCCGCTTCAGGTAACGGATAATGTCCGGCTGGTGCGGCAGTACCTGAAGACCAAAGAGACGGGGAACGCTGATTTTGACAACCGCGTCCGATTAGCGTGTCTGATGCTCGACCGGGGTATGGAGTGGATTGCCAGTCAGCTTAAGTAAAGAACACACCCGGTTTTGTTACCTTTGCACCATGCCTGTACCACCGGGCACCCGCTGATTCATGCTTAAAATTCCACCCCGGTTCTATCCGCTTGTCTTGCTGTTTCTTGGCATTCTGTTCTACATACCCTTTCTGGGACGGGTACACCTGTTCGACTGGGACGAAATCAATTTCGCCGAATCGGCGCGGGAGATGCTGGTGACCGGTAACTTCACGCGGGTTCAAATTAACTTTGAGCCGTTCTGGGAAAAGCCACCCCTGTTCTTCTGGATGCAGGCTACCGCCATGAAAGTCTTCGGCATCGGCGAGTTTGCCGCCCGGTTTCCCAATGCAATTATTGGCATTATTACCTTAGTAATCCTTTACCTCATCGGCCGTCGGCTTTACAATCCACAGTTTGGGTTGCTTTGGGCACTTGGGTATCTGGGCTCCTTTACGCCCCACCTCTATTTCAAATCCGGCATTATCGACCCGACTTTCAACTTCTTTATTTTCATGGGTGTCTGGTATCTGGTCAACGCCGTTTCGGTATATGGTACATCCCGCGCCACTCGCTATTCAGCCCTGTCGGGACTATTCATTGGACTAGCCGTGCTGACCAAAGGACCGGTCGGCGGACTGCTGCCGGCGCTGACCTTCCTGATTTATTGGGGGCTTCAGCGCTTCCGTCCTGTCCTGAGTTTCCGCAATATCCTGCTGTTGCTGGGTTGTGCGCTGGTGGTAGCATCCCTCTGGTTTGGACTGGAGCTGGCTCAGAACGGGTGGTGGTTCTTTCAGGAGTTTATCGATTACCAGATTCGCCTGTTTGTCACACCAGACGCCGGTCACGCGCAGCCATTCTTTTATCACTTTGTGGTGGTGCTGCTGGGCTGCTTTCCTATTTCAGTACTGGCCATTCGCTACCTTAAAGCCTGGAAAGCCGCTCCCGCTTCAGATACTGATAAACCGGTGAATGGCGAAATGTTTCGGCAGTGGATGGTGATTCTCTTCTGGGTCGTGATGATTCTGTTCTCTATCGTCCGGACAAAGATTGTCCACTACTCGTCCATGGCGTGGTTCCCGGTATCGTATCTGGCGGCATATCATCTGCATCAGTACCTGACCGGCAGGGTTAGCTGGAACCGCTGGACGACTATTGGCCTTATCTTTATCGGTAGCATCTGGGGCTTATTGCTGGCGGCCGTGCCGCTGGTCGGCATGAATGCCGCTGCACTTACCCCGTATATTAAGGACCCTTTTGCCGTAGCGAATCTTCAGGCCCCTGTAGATTGGGCAGGCTGGGAGTGGCTGATTGGGCTACTGTACGGCATCGCCATTATCTGGTGGATTGTGCGGGTGCCACGAGCCGGCTTCCGGGCCGTAACCGGTCTTTACCTGACTACCGCCATCTGTTTACTTTTCTATCTGGCGCAGGTGGTGCCAAAAATAGAGCAGTATACCCAGGGCACCGTCATCGACTTTTACCAGGCTAAGCAGGACCAGGATGTTTACGTGGAACCGATTGGCTATAAAAGCTACGCCCAGCTCTTTTACTTCCGGAAAAAGCCCCCGGTAAACCCCAAAACCCGCGACGAGAACTACCTGCTGAACGGCCCAGTAGATAAGCCGACGTTTCTGATTACAAAGATAACATCAGCGGATGATTACCGCTATAATCCAAATCTGGAGTTAATCAGCGAAGAAAATGGCTTTGTCTTTTTCCGCCGAAGAGTATTCCGATAGAGCCCGCTTCTTATAAATCGCCCATACTCTCGGTTCGCTCTTTAAGCCGGCGACGTTCGCGCCATAAGTTAAAATAGTAGAATACCAGGAGCGTAGACAGTGTTCCCACAATAGAGCCCGCATACACATCTTCTACAAAATGCTGAAACAGGTAAACACGGGAATAGCCTACGAGTATAGCTAACAGCGCCAACGCCCAACCCCGGCCTTTCCGCTCGTCGAGCATGGCCAGCAGACTGAAAACGGCGAATGCGGTGATGGTGTGCCCTGAGGGAAAGCTATTGTAGCTGTGGATGTCAAGTCCCTTAAGAACGTGGTACTCCCAATCCGAATGTTCAAAGTATTTCAACGGTCGCAGATTATGCGGAAATACTACTCGTTTCAGAAAGATTGATAGTAACCCTGAAATAGCAAAGCTTCCACTGGCCAGAATACCCATCCACTTCGACCGGATGAATAGGATCGCAATGATGATGAACGAAAACGCTCCGTCGCCGAGGTAGGTTGCATTGTCGAAGAACACGTCTGCCCAGGGTGCGTTGTAGGAATTTACCCACCGGATGAGTTCTTCCTTCGTGTAAATGAGTTGGAGTATGCCTACCCCCACCAGCGCCACCAAATAAGTCAGAAAAAAAGCGCGGTTCTTACGAAATAAGTCAATCATTCAATTATTCAGTCATTCAACTTTCTATAACCAACGTTTCCGACTCAGCAAACCGGACTCCTCGCTCACGAGCCGCAGCATAAATAGGGTCAGCTAAATGACCCAGGCCGGTTACGTCCGACATACAATCATTCACGACAACTATCTTGGGCAAAAAGCCCGGTGCAAAATCCATTACCTGTTTCAGGCTATTTGCCACGCAATGCGATTTAGCCTCGCCCATCAGGTATACATTATCAAAACGCTCCAGGTCGGCAATCAGGTCGGTATTCAGTTGCGTTTCCAGCACGGCGGGGTCCGGCACCTGCGCCTGAAAGATACCGAAGTGCTCAGAGAGCGGGTGTACACCCTTCTGTACGGCTTTATAATCCAACTCCCGCTGCCGTGACCAATCTTTCAGGGCTTCTAGAAGCGTATCGTGCAGCGCGGCTCCCCTGGAGCCAATCAGACAGTGCTCGGGCCAGATATAGTGCTCGAATTGTCCGTCTGCTTCCAGGTCACGTACATACTGCCGGGCTTTTTCGGCGACAAAGCGGGGAACCCATGTACCGGCTTCTACTTCGGCATAGGTGATGCGGGTAAACGGCTGGGGGTGATTGCCCTGGTCGTCGTGCCAGAACAGCGGATGTGCAATATCCAGCAGTTTGTGGGTATCCAGCGTCACCACAATATGGTCAATCTTGTCCGAATACTTCCGAATCAGGTTGGCCATTCGTTCAACATCCTGTTCCGCTCCCGGCACAAAGAGGGCACCGTTCGGATGGCAGAAGTCGTACTGGGTATCAATGATGAGAAGCGCGTTTTTCATATTAACTATAAAAAGCTATCTATACCAGCTACCCGCGTCGACTACTCTGGATAGCCAGCAACTCTACCCGGTTTTCAACGACTCGATGATAAAGTATTGTCTGTGGATTGACAACACATTCTCTTACACCAGGTTTGGAAGCTGAAGCTCTGTACATGAAAGGCATCCTACTAAGATTAGCAAGCTTATCAGAAAGTAAGGCTAGAAAATCTGTCTTGACGCGAGAAGAAACCGTTCGTGATAAGTAGTCAACTATACCATCCAGGTCTCTTTCTGCTTTTTCGGTGAAAATAATCTGATATTCGTCCATCACTAATATTTCCTCATTACATCTGCCATGGTACGGACACGCCCAGCCTCGGCATCCTTTATACCTTCCTCAATGCCAGCCTGCTGTTCCGGAGTAAGGGCGGTCCAGAAGTCACGCTCAGAGGCTGCTTGCTTCTCCAAAATAGTGTATACAGCATTCAGAAACTGCGGGTCCTGTATACGTTCTACGAGTTGGTGAATATCTGCTTTAAGGTCTTCCGTTGTCATACCAGTATTTTTTTCAAAGATAACGTCCTGTAAGACGATTTGTCTTTCCGCTGCTTCCTACGCACTCCTTTCCCCCACAAAGTTACAGAAATGTAAGCCGGTTCTTTCTTGATTCACAAAAGGTTCGTATCTTTGCGGTCTTATTTTACGGAGGACTGAGGTGGAGACCGAATTACGTAAATACGACATCAACATCTTCGGGCTGGAGAACAAGCGCTACGAGTTTGATTTTGAATCGGGCGATAAGTTCTTCGAAGCTATGGACCAGCAACTTATCCAAAAAGGCGCGTTCAAAACACACGTGACGCTGGACAAGTCGGAGACCATGATTCAGCTCAACTTTCACATTGTAGGCCAGGTAGAACTGACCTGCGACCGGAGTCTCGATACGTTCGACGAGCCTATCGACATCCGGCAGAAGCATGTGCTGAAGTTCTCGGACCATAACGAAGAACTGACCGACGAGATTGAGCTGATTCTGCGTAATACGCCGGTTATCAACGTGGCCCGCTACATCTTCGACTTCATTGGCTTGTCGCTGCCGATGAAGAAACTGCATCCCCGCTTCCGGGAGGAAGAAGAACAGGAGGCAGATGACGAAACCGAGGGTAAGCTGATTTATCGCTCCGATGCCGAACAGGCGGATGATGACCAGGCCCCGATTGACCCACGCTGGGAAGCGTTGCGAAAATTGAACAACAACTAAATACCTGAGTGGTACCTACCGTACGAAACGCTCAGGTTCTGATTAATAACTGAATACTGTAAACTGCAAACTGATAATACAAGATGGCACATCCCAAACGCAGACACTCGAAAACCCGGCGTGATAAGCGTAGAACGCATTATAAAGCAACGGCCGTAACACTCTCGACCGATGCAACAACGGGTGAAGTGCATCAGCGCCACCACGCTCACGTATTTGAGGGTAACCTCTTTTACAAAGGCAAGATGGTTGTTGAGAACTACGCTCCGACTGTATAAGGCAGGCTAATAGCCCCCTGGCCGGGCTCTGATTAAAAAGTATTTCGCAGGAGTCTGACCGAAAGATGAACGCGGAATACTTTTTTATTGCCGGTCACCTGTCTATTTTTACACGATTTTTCAGAATTGCGTTTTTGACCGAATTGTCGATGAGAATTGCAGTAGACGCTATGGGTGGCGATTTCGCTCCTGAAGCTATCGTGGAAGGAGTAGTAATGGCCGCTGCCGGATTGCCGGAAAATGTGAAGATTGTATTGGTAGGGAAGCAAGCCGTAGTAGACCAGTTAATACAGAAACACGCGTCAGCGTCGAGTACGTCAGTAGATGCTATTGAGGTAGTCAACGCTGATGATGTCATTGAGATGGGCGAGCATCCGACGAAAGCCCTCTCCCAGAAACCCAATTCCAGCATCGGAGTTGGGTTTAAGCTTTTAAAGGAGAAGCAGGTCGACGCGTTCTGCTCCGCCGGCAACACGGGCGCTATGCACGTAGGTGCCCTGTTCAGTATTAAGGCCATCGAAGGCATTATGCGGCCCTGCATTGCGGGATTTGTCCCGCAGAAAGCCGGTGGCTATGCCGTGATGCTCGACATTGGTGCCAACGCGGATTGCAAGCCCGAAATGCTGGCTCAGTTTGGTGAAATCGGTTCCATTTATGCCCAGTATACCCTCGGTATTGACAAGCCACGAGTGGCGCTGATGAATATCGGCACCGAAGAGCAGAAAGGTTCTCTGATTGCCCAGGCTGCTTACCAGTTGATGAAAGACAGCCGTAAAATCAACTTTGTCGGCAATATCGAAGGCGGTGATCTGTTTGTGAATGCTGCCGATGTGATTGTGACCGATGGCTTTGTTGGTAATATCGTCTTTAAGTTCGGTGAATCGCTATACTCGTTGATGCAGGAACGAGGCATTCGGGATGAGTTTATTGATAAAACCAACTACGAAGCGGTAGGCGGCAGCCCCATTATTGGCGTAAATGGTAACGTAATTATTGCGCACGGTATCTCATCAGCCCTTGCCATCAAAAATATGATCAATCTGGCCATCCGACAGGTCGAGTCAGACGCTTACACGAAGATTGCACAAGCCCTCAGCTAATTGAGCCGGGCTTTTTTTATGTGAATACGTACCCCCGAAACATGACCACCAGAGCTGCGATTACCGGAATTCACGCTCATGTACCGGACTATGTGCTGACAAACGCTGAGTTGGAGCGCATGGTGGAAACCAACGACGAATGGATTATCACCCGGACGGGCATTAAAGAGCGCCGGATTCTGAAAGGAGAAGGAATGGGTACCTCGCACATGGCCGCAAAGGCGGTTGAGGGCCTGCTCGAAAAAACGAATACCAAACCGGAAGAAGTAGATTTGGTTATTTGCGCCACCACTACCCCCGATTTTGTATTTCCGGCCACGGCCAACCTGATTTGCGACATGGTGGGTATTCGCAATGTAGGAAGTTTCGATATTCAGGCTGCCTGTTCGGGCTTTGTGTACGCTCTAACTATTGGCACCCAGTTTATCGAAACGGGAAAGTACCAGAAAGTAATTGTAGTTGGTGCGGATAAAATGTCGGCCATTGTCGATTATACAGACCGGACAACGTGTGTGTTATTCGGCGATGGAGCCGGCGCGGTGATGCTGGAGCCCAATACGGAAGGCTACGGCGTTCTGGACTCAATTCTGCGGTCAGACGGAGTAGGGCAGCATCATCTGTTCCAGAAAGCAGGCGGCAGCCGCTATCCGGCCACCCACGAAACAGTCGAGAAGCGCTGGCACTATGCTTACCAGGATGGCCCATCGGTCTTCAAGTTCGCGGTAAAAAACATGGCCGATGTTTCTGCCGAAATCATGGAGCGCAACAACCTGAAAGGTGAAGACGTAGCGTGGCTGGTGCCGCATCAGGCCAATAAGCGCATTATAGATGCCACAGCCAACCGCATGGGTATTGATGCCAGTAAGGTAATGCTGAATATTCAGCATTACGGTAATACCACCGCGGCCACCATCCCGCTCTGCCTCTACGATTACCAGTCGCAGTTGAAAAAGGGGGATAACCTGGTGCTGGCGGCCTTTGGGGGCGGTTTTACGTGGGGCGCCGTTTATGTGAAGTGGGCATTTTAATTTGAATGTCCCGCACGTCGGACCGCCGTGCGACGGACCGTAATGAATACTTGCCGGACTCATGCCGGTATCCTTATTCATTTTTTGTATACATTTTTCTTTACTTGAGTTATGGCAACGACCGCAGACATCCGCAATGGATTGGTAATTAACTTCAACAACGACTTATTCCAGGTTACCGAGTTTCAGCATGTGAAGCCCGGTAAGGGAGCCGCTTTTGTCCGTACAAAACTAAAAAGTTTAACGTCTGGTAAAGTGCTGGACAACACCTTCAACTCGGGTGTAACAATTTATCCGGTACGCGTAGAGCGCCGTAAATATCAGTACCTCTACAAAGACGAAGCTGGGTACAACTTTATGGATAACGAGACCTTCGATCAGATTAACCTCGACGAGAAGCTGATTGAAGGTGCCGACCTAATGAAAGAAGGCCAGGAAGTAGAGATCCTGATCAACGCCGAAACCGAAACCCCGCTGACTTGTGAACTGCCTCCGTTCGTAGAACTGGAAGTGACCTATGCCGAGCCAGGCATTCGGGGCGATACGGCCAACAGCCCGAAAAAACGAGTTGAAGTAGAAACAGGTGCCAAGATTATGGTTCCGCTCTTTATTGAGCAAGGCGAAAAGATTCGCGTTGACACCCGCACATACGATTACGTAGAACGAGTAAAGTAGTGATACTCCAACAACTATGGATACCAAAGACATTCAACGACTAATTGATTTCATCGCCCAGTCGGGGCTGGATGAGGTGAATATTGAAACCTCCGACCTGAAAATCAGCGTGAAGCGCTACGGGTCAAGTGGTCCGTCTGCCCATCAGGCAGTTGCGCCGGCATCTGTTCCTGCCGCTGTTCAGGCTCCTGCTGCTCCCGCTGCAAACGCTCCGGCTCCTGCCCCAGCGGCCGCTCCGGCTCCGGAAAAGAAGGCAGATACCTCCAATTACATCACCATCAAGTCACCGATGATTGGTACGTTTTACCGCTCAGGAAGCCCGGATGCACCGTCGCTTGTTGAGTTGGGCGATGAGGTAAAGCCTGGCAAGGTGGTCTGTATCATCGAAGCCATGAAACTCTTCAACGAAATTGAGTCAGAAGTTTCGGGCCGCATTGTGCGGGTACTTGTCGAGAATGCCACACCGGTAGAATATGACCAACCGCTGTTCCTGGTAGAACCCATCTAGTATGTTCAAGAAGATACTTATTGCCAACCGGGGGGAAATTGCACTACGCATCATTCGGACCTGCCGGGAAATGGGCATCAAAACAGTAGCCGTTTACTCGACCGCCGACCGCGACAGCCTGCACGTCCGGTTTGCCGACGAAGCGGTCTGTATTGGACCTCCCCCAAGTCGACAATCCTATTTAAATATACCCAGCATTATCTCAGCCGCTGAGGTAACCAGTGCCGATGCCATCCATCCCGGCTACGGCTTCCTGTCTGAGAATGCCGAGTTCTCGCAAATCTGCGCCGATTACGGCATAAAGTTCATTGGTGCTACTGCCGACCAGATTAACGCCATGGGTGATAAGGCTACGGCCAAAGCAACCATGAAAGTGGCTGGTGTTCCGGTAATTCCCGGCTCCGAAGGCCTGCTGGAGTCGGTTGAACAGGGCAAGCGGCTGGCCGAAGAAATGGGCTACCCCGTTATTGTAAAGGCTACCGCCGGTGGTGGTGGCCGCGGGATGCGCATCATCCGCAACGAGGGTGAGTTTGACAAAGCCTGGAACGATGCCCGCGTAGAAGCCGGTGCCGCTTTTGGCAACGACGGGCTGTACCTGGAGAAATTTGTTGAAGAACCCCGCCATATTGAAATCCAGATTGTGGGTGACCAATACGGTAAGGTATGCCACTTGTCGGAGCGCGACTGCTCCATTCAGCGCCGGCACCAGAAACTCGTCGAAGAAACGCCCTCTCCTATTATCTCACCCGAATTGCGGGAACAAATGGGGCAGGCCGCCATTAAAGGTGCGCAGGCCATTCGATACGAAGGTGCCGGTACGATTGAGTTCCTGGTCGACAAGTACGGCAAGTTCTACTTCATGGAGATGAACACCCGGATTCAGGTAGAGCACCCGATTACCGAAGAGGTAACGGACTTCGACCTGATTAAGGAGCAGATTAAGGTAGCCGCCGGGGTGCCTATCTCGGGCCGTAACTATACGCCGAAACTGTATTCGATGGAGTGCCGCATCAACGCCGAAGACCCGGCCAACGGCTTCCGTCCATCACCCGGTAAAATCACCAACCTGCACATCCCCGGTGGGCACGGTGTACGCATCGACAGCCACGTGTACGCCGGCTACACCATTCCGCCCAATTATGACTCCATGATTGCCAAGCTGATTGTCTCCGGACAGTCGCGGGAAGAAGTCATTACGCGGATGAAGCGGGCCTTGCAGGAGTTCGTCATTGAGGGTATAAAAACCACCATTCCGTTCCACATTAAACTGATGGACGACGAACGCTTCAAATCCGGGGACTTCACCACCCGGTTCCTGGAAGATTTTGACTTCTCGAATTTGTAGTCTCAAATTCTCTCCGGAAAAGCGAAAGCCCGTGGTCAGATAGGCCACGGGCTTTTCTCGTAATACCCTTGACGGTAATACCTTATTTTTTGTCAATCCGATACAACCGTCCCTGGTCGGTAACGGCGTACAAGGCACCATCACTACCCTGGGTAATATCCCGGAAGCGCTGGTTCTCACCTGATAGCAAGCGCTCTTCGCCGACCACCTTATTGTTGGCAATCACCAGCCGCGCAATGTGCATACCGCTGAGGGCACCCACAAACAGGTTATTTTTCCATTCCGGTATGTTGTTAGCCGTGTAAAAGGTCATGCCGCTGGGCGAAATCGACGGGTCCCAGTAATAAACAGGCTGTTCCATTCCCTCTTTCTGCTGAATGGCGGCACCAATTTTGTCGCCCCGATACTCGATTCCGTAGGTAATGGTAGGCCATCCATAGTTCTTACCCGGCTGAACACGATTGATTTCATCACCACCGCGTGGACCGAACTCACCTTCCCACAGGTCACCCGTTACCGGATGAATGGCCAGACTCTGTACGTTCCGGTGCCCATACGAATAAATTTCGGGTCTTCCCTCTTTACCAATAAACGGATTTCCGGCAACCGGCTTTCCATCCGTCGTAATATGGATGACTTTACCCAGGCCCGAATTGACATCCTGCGCCTGCGGCCGGGTGACCAGGTCAGACCGCTCGCCGGTGCTGATAAACAGGTTTCCATCTTTATCAAACAGGATTCGTCCACCATAATGCAGGGTACCCTTGTAGGCTGGCGTAGCCCGGTAAATGACCGTGGCACCTTCAATCTTCTTTTCGTCGGCCGACAGTTTTCCCTTTGCCACCGCAGTCAGGTTACCGTCAGACAGCGGCTCTGAGAAAACCCAGTAGACCATCCGGTTCTGCGCAAAAGCAGGGTCGACCCGCACGCCCAGCAGACCACCTTGGCCATTGGCGTTAACCGTTGGCAGGCCGGTAATCGGAGCGCTTAGCTGACCATCCTTTGTGGCAATCCGCATGGTGCCCCCTTTCTCGGTAATCAGCAGCCGTCCATCGGGCAGGTTAGTGATACCCCAGGGATTCTTCAGGTCGTTGCTCAATACTTTGCCTTCGTAGCTGGCCGATGTTTTTACCCCGGCAACCCGCGTCTGACCGGCAAAGGCTGGCTTATAGGCCGGCGTGTTGGGTTCTTTTGTCTCGACGGGAGGCAGATTGGCCGTACTTGCGCTAACAGCACCGGTTTGTGCGGTAGGATTTTGGCCGCAGGCCGTCAGTGTTAGGGTAGCGCCTGCGATGAGCATTAGAAATTCTTTTGCCATTGTAAATTGTAAAAAGCAGTTTATAATCAGATCAGAAACGCTTCTAAAACGTTGGTAAAGTCCTTTTGAGTTCTTTTCTTTCCCGTTTTACGTTGCGAAGTAGCACAAAAAGTACTACTTTTCCTTGCTATACGTAAACCTATTCCTGCTCCTGCCTTATGAATCAGTTGCACTGGGCCGATTATGCGGTCTTCTGTGTTTATTTCATTGTTGTTTCCGGCTACGGCTATTGGATTTATCATCGTAAAAAATCTGGTCAGACCAATACCAAAGATTTCTTCCTGGCCGAAGGGTCACTGACTTGGTGGGCCATTGGCGCTTCACTGATTGCATCTAATATTTCTGCCGAACATTTTATCGGTATGGCCGGCTCCGGCTTTGCCATGGGATTAGCCATTTCCTCTTATGAGTGGATTGCAGCCGCCACGCTGGTGATTGTGGCCGTGTTCTTCATCCCGATTTACCTCAAAAACAAAATTTACACGATGCCGCAGTTTCTGGCGCAGCGGTATAATGATACCGTTAGTACCATTCTGGCCATTTTCTGGCTGATTGTGTATGTGCTGGTTAACCTGACATCCATTCTATACCTGGGTGCTATTGCGGTGGAGACCATTTCCGGTATTTCCTTTACGACCTGTACCATTGGGCTGGCCGTTTTCGCTATTTTCATTACTCTCGGCGGCATGAAGGTAATTGGCTACACCGATGTCATTCAGGTTATTGTACTCATTTGCGGAGGTTTGGTTGTTACCTACCTGGCGCTGCAACTCGTATCGACGCAGAACAACGGACAGGGTGTTCTCAGCGGCCTGAGTATGCTTCGGGATCAGGCTGATGACCATTTTCATATGTATTTTGCGCAGGGGCACCCTCATTATAATGTGCTACCCGGCATGGCGCTCATTACCGGCGGTATGTGGATAAACAACCTGTCCTATTGGGGTTGTAATCAATACATTGTTCAGCGAGCGCTGGGGGCTGATTTGAAGACAGCTCGCAGTGGTATTTTATTTGCCGCCTTCCTGAAGCTGATTATCCCTCTGATTGTGGTTATACCCGGTATTGCCGCTTTCGTTCTGTTCAAAAACGGTACCTTCCAGCAGGCCATGACCGACCCAACCGGGGTGGTGAAGCCCGACCAGGCTTATCCGGTGTTGATGAATCTGCTGCCTGCCGGGATGAAGGGACTGGCCTTTGCAGCCCTAACCGCGGCAGTGGTAGCCTCGTTGGCCGGGAAATGCAATAGTATCTCCACTATTTTTACGCTGGATATCTATAAGAAGTTTTTTGATAAAAATGCCTCCGAGCGTAAGCTGGTGAATGTAGGTCGCTGGGCCGTAATTGTGTCATTTATCATCGCCATCATCATTGCCCCAATGCTTCGGTCATTCGACCAGGTGTACCAATACATTCAGGAGTATACCAACTTCCTGACGCCAGGGGTATTCGCCATCTTCCTGCTGGGCTTCTTCTGGAAACGTACCACCACCAAAGCCGCCCTAACGGTAGCCATTCTGACCATTCCGTTTTCGACGCTGCTGAAGTTCTGGCCGGAGTTGATGCAAATCATTGGCATTCAGGCCGACGAAATCCCCTTCCTGCACCGCACCACATGGGTATTTTGTATTGATGTGGCGCTTATGGTTGTGATTACGTTGCTTGACCCCAGCAGCCGGCAAAATCCGAAGGGACTGGAAGTTGATAGGCGAATGTTCCGCGTGACGCCTTCCTTCGTAATCGGCTCAGCCGCAATCATTAGCATCCTGATGGTGTTATATACGGTATTTTGGTGAACCGTTCCATCAGAACTAATCGTGTTTTAATCCAAGTTATGTAATTTTGACTGTAAGTTTACCTGACAAACAGACACTTGATATGAAAGCTGCCTCCTTATCAGAACAAGAGAAAGCACCCCTTGATAGCCTCGAACAGTGGGAAGATGATATCCTGCTACGTTATCCGGAACCAGAACATAAAGCGAAAGAGGATTATCGGAACTACGATAATCCGGGCCGCGATACCGTTCGGGAGTTCTACCGGCTAAATCATACCTATCAGACGTATGATTTCGTAATGGAGAAAGAGCAGGAGTTTCTGAAGTTCGATAAGAAGGAGATGCCCGTGTGGGGAGTGGCCGAATTCCTGAACACGCTTATCGACGACTCAGATCCCGATACCGACCTGGACCAGCTACAACACCTGTTGCAGACCTCGGAAGCTATCCGGGCCGACGGTCACCCTGACTGGTTTGTGCTGACGGGCTTCCTGCATGACATGGGCAAAGTCCTGTGTCTGTTTGGTGAACCGCAGTGGGCCGTGGTGGGCGATACCTTCCCGGTGGGCTGCCAGCACTCGGATAGAATTGTCTATCCCGAGTTCTTTGACCTGAATCCGGACTCGAAAGACGAGCGCTACAATACCAAATACGGCGTGTATGAGCCGAACTGTGGCCTGCGCAACGTGCATATGTCGTGGGGACACGACGAGTACCTGTACCAGATGATGAAGCCGTATATGCCCGAACCGGCACTGTACATGATGCGCTACCACTCGTTTTACGCCCAGCACCGTGAGCACGCCTACGACCACCTGATGGACGACCACGACCGGGAGATGTTTAAATGGGTAAACAAGTTCAACCCGTACGATTTGTACTCGAAGAGTCCGAAGCCGCCGGTGGTTAGCGAATTGAAGCCGTACTACGAAGATTTGATTGCCAAATATCTGCCGGACACGATTCGGTTGTAAAAGTCTTAACCAGCACCGAGACGTCGGACCGCCCTGCTGGTTTTGAAAACTTTTATTTTTATTTTCGACGGGCCAGCATCCTTGCTGGCCCGAACTTTTTATGCTTACCCTCTTCATTGCCATCTACCTGCTATCCAACATTGCCGTTGGTGCCTGGGCAGCCCGGAAAGTAACTACGTCACAGGATTTTGTGCTGGCGGGCCGGCAGTTGCCGTTGGTGCTGGCCGCTTCGGCTACGTTTGCTACCTGGTTTGGTTCGGAAACGATCATGGGGGCACCGGCTATGTTTGTTGAGGGAGGTATTCCGGCCATTATTGAAGAGCCCTTTGGGTCAGCGTTATGTCTGTTTCTGGTGGGTGCTTTCTATGCCCGACCCTTGTACAGGCTCAATATTACCACCTTCTCCGATTACTTCAGCCGGCGATTTGGTCGCTCGGCTGAGTTGCTGTCGGCGATTATCGTCATTCCCTCCTATTTTAGCTGGATTGCCGCGCAGCTTATCGCTATTGGTATCGTACTAAACGTGGTTATGGGCCTACCCATGGCATACGGCATTATGGCCAGCGCCACCATTGTGATGATTTATACTATGCTGGGCGGCATGTGGTCAATCTCCGTCACCGACTTCATCCACAACATTATCATCATTATTGCCCTGCTGGTGCTGGCAGTCTCACTCTGGAATCAGGTTGGCGGCTGGGAAACCATTCAGCGACGCACGCCGGAGGGATTTTTCCGCTTTTATCCACATGGTTCTTTTAAAGAAATTTCGGGATATATAGCGGCCTGGTTTACTATAGGATTAGGTTCCATTCCGCAGCAGGACGTATTTCAGCGGGTCATGTCGGCCAAATCGGAGAATACAACGGTGCGGGCGTCCTACCTGGCATCTGGCCTGTACCTGACAGTGGCCGCGCTGCCCCTGTTCATTGCGTTAAGCGCCCGCTGGCTACACCCTGATCTGCCGGCCGATAACCAACTGCTCATTCCCAATATGGTTCTCCGGCACGGCAATCTCTTTTTACAGATTCTGTTTTTTGGTGCGCTTACCTCGGCTATTCTGAGCGTATCCAGCGGTGCGATACTTGCCCCGGCTACTGTATTTGGGGAAAATATTGTGAAATTCTTTCGGCCTGACATAAAGGACAGTACCCTGCTGTACATCATCCGGCTTGCCGTAGCCGCCATCTCCATCATCTGCGTTTGGATGTCAACAGCGCGGGAGATGAATATCTTTGAGTTGGTTGGGGAGTCCTCCGCCTTCAGTCTGGTTTCCTTATTTGTCCCGCTAACGGCCGGTATCTACTGGAAACGTGCCAATCTGACGGGTTGTCTGGCGTCCATTAGCCTCGGTTTCATAGTCTGGCTTATCTGCCTCTGGCTTGAAACCGAATTTCCGCCAATGCTGTACGGCCTACTGGCGAGTGCTGTAGGTATGATTGTGGGGAGTTTGGTTAATGTCCCGGCCAGCACCGAGACGTCCGGTCCGCCGGCGCGGGACCGCCCTGCTGGCCGGGACATGTAATATCATCCAAAAAACTGCTGATTTATCTTACCAATGTACTCCAGGTTGTTTCGGGTATTCAGCCAGCGCTGAATCTGCCGGCCGACGTTGGGATACATATTCAGGCTGTCTAATTCTGAAACGGGCATCCAGACTACGGCCAATGCCGTGGTATGTTCCGGATTGAGACCGGGGTCTCCTACTGTAATTTCACCGGTAAACACGACATGCAGTATATCATCCTTCGCCGTAGGCACCATGACTTCGCCGGCAAATGCAATAGGACCTACTTCTACATCCACACCTAATTCTTCCTGTAATTCGCGAATAACCGCTACATCTAAGGTCTCGCCCCGGTCCGGATTACCGCCGGGAAGTGCGTACACATCTTCGCCACCGTAGCGGTAGTGCATGACCAGAATCTTATTATCGCGCTGTATGAGCAGGGCAGGTCTTACTTTCATAGTAAATCTATTAACAAACCAAAAGCGCAGGAGTCTCTAAAACCGCGCCAGTACCTTCTCCGATACGGTCTGCCCAATCGATAACGACGAGGTGGCGGCCGGTGAAGGGGCATTGCAGACGTTGATGGCTTTGTCTGTTTCCAGAATAGCAAAGTCGTCGAGCAGGCCCCCGGTGCGGTCGCAGGCCTGGGCGCGCACGCCAGAGCCGCCATCTTCGAGGTCTGCTTCCTGAATTTCGGGTATTAGTTGCTGAAGGGCTTTTGTAAAGGCCGCTTTGGAAAACGAACGGTACATCTCACCCATGCCGGTTTGCCAGTATCGGCCAGCTACTTTTTGGAAACCTGGCCAGGTCAGCGTCTCGTACAGTTCTTTCAGATTTACATCTGACTTTCGGTATCCCTCCCGCTGAAACGCCAGCACAGCGTTCGGACCGGCTTCGACACCACCGTGTACCATGCGGGTAAAATGAACGCCCAGGAATGGGAAGTTTGGGTCGGGTACGGGGTAGATCAGGTGCTTGACCAGATATTCCCTATGCGGTCGAATTTTGAAATATTCACCACGAAACGGCACAATGCGGAGGTTAACTGGCTCCCGCTGTGTCAGTTGGGCAATTTTGTCGGAATACAGCCCGGCACAGTTTACCACCAGCTTGGTTTCGTAGGTGCCTCTATTCGTCACCACGATGGATAGGCTGTTGCCCGGCGTTACGTTCTCTACCCGTTCCCCCAGCCGCAACTCCCCGCCTAAAGCCTGGAACCGTTCGGCGTATTTTTCCGCCACCTGCTTGTAGTCGATAATGCCGGTTTGCGGCACCCGGATACCTTCAATACCAGTAACGTGCGGTTCTATCTCCCGCATTTCGGCTAAGGTCAGCTTTCTCAGGCCGGTAAGGCCATTCTGCTGGCCCCGCTCAAACAGCATGTTTAGCTGAGGCACTTCTTCCGGCCGGGTTGCCACCACAATTTTCCCGCACAATTCGTAGGGAACTCCTTCCCGATTGCAGAAATCAAGCAGCATGTGGTACCCCCGAATGCAGTTCGTGGCTTTCAGGCTGCCCGGTTTGTAATACAGGCCCGAGTGGATAACTCCGCTGTTGTGACCGGTCTGGTGACGAGCAACCGTCAGTTCTTTTTCAATTACTGTTACGGTGAGGCCGGGGCGCTGCTTTTTAAGCTGCAAGGCTGTGGCTAAGCCTACGATACCCCCGCCAATGATAATGACATTAGTCATTTTTGTCAGTTTTCAGACTATTTTGGAAATGATAGTTTACCCATGGTTACGGTGGGAACGCCCTGCCGGTCGCCGAATGAGGTATTTCCGCCGGCTACGGCTTCGTTGGCCAGCACGGCAAACAGAACGGCTTCCTTGGCGTCGCCGGAGATGCCTAAGTCATCGGTCCGGCTGAATTGACAATCCGGCAACAACTTCTGAATGGCATCGGTAAGCACCGGATTATGCATGCCGCCCCCGCTCATATAAACCTGATATTGTTCGTTACTGTCCAGTACCCGCTGAATGGCCTCGCCAATAGTCTCAGCACTGAAACGGGTCAGCGTGGCCACCAGGTCTTCCGGAGACAGCGAGGTGGTTTGGCTTCGCTGCTGCGCCAGCCGTACATAATCCAGGCTAAACAGTTCCGGGCCCGTTGTTTTCGGGAACGGACTGGTAAAGAACGGGTCCTTTTTCAGAGCCGCCAGTAAGTCGGTGTTTACCTTTCCGCTGGCGGCAATCTCTCCATCCACATCATAAGGCTTGCCGAATGATCGCCGGGTAAAGGTATCAATCAGCGTATTGCCCGGTCCTGTATCGGTCGTAAACACCTTATCCGCGTCCAGGTCGGCAGGCAGGTAGGTGAAGTTGGCAATACCGCCCATATTGAGCAGAATACGGTTCTCGCCTTTTTTTGAGAACACAAAGTAATCGCCGTAAACGGCCAGCGGAGCACCTTCGCCCCCGTGGGCGGTATGCTTTTGCCGGAAATCACTCAGGGTAATAATACCGGTCGTGGCCGCAATATGATCGCCGTCGCCGATTTGCAGCGTGGCATTGGGAAATTTTTCGAGCTTATGCAGAATTTTGGGGGCGTGGAAAACCGTTTGCCCGTGGCTGGCAACCAAATCAACCTCGTCCGGAGAGACGCCCCATTGGCTCAGACAATCCAGAATCATCCGGCCGTGTAGCTGACCAATCCAGGGGTTAAGCAAACAAAGATGCTGAAAATCGATTTCCTTCTTAGCAAAGACTTTACGGATTTCGGCTTTAATGTCGTCGCCGTACGGTATCGTAGCAAAGTGCGTCAGGGTGACGGATGTAGTACTACCGCTACCGGCAATACGGCATAGGGCAACGTCGAGGCCATCCAGCGATGTTCCTGACATCAATCCGATAATCCGGCGGTCCGGCCTGCCGGCCAACCTGTACAGTTTTTCTATTTGTGCGTTCATATACCCCACTTCCGAAGGGCAAAAATACCAAATTAGTTACTCGAAATACGTATGTGGTCAGGCGATGAGCAGTTCGCTTTCTTCGAAAATATCTTGTTTCTGGCCCTGGGCCACTCCGTCGAGGTTGTTGAAGCCCGGTTTCTCTCCGGGGGAGACATCAACACAGCCGCCCAGGTCTTTACCTCCGAGGGCCTATACTTTGCCAAATGGAACACCGCCGACAAGGCAGGTATGTTTGAGTCCGAAGCCCGGGGACTCGATTTATTGCGAAAGACAGAAGCCATTCATATTCCCAACGTAATTGGCTACGGGCAACAACATGATAAATCTTTTTTGTTGCTGGAGTATATCGACTCCGCTACGCCCCAACGCAATTACTGGGAGACGTTAGGCCATTCGCTGGCGGTAATCCATTCGCATACCCAGCCGACGTTTGGCCTCCACTTTAATAATTTTATTGGCTCTCTGCCGCAGGACAATACCCCCGGCACTAACGGCCCGGAGTTTTTCTTCCAGCAACGGCTGCTCCCTCAGGCAGGTATGGCGCTATACAAGGGCTTAATCGACAAAGACCTCTACGACCGTTTTTTTCGACTGCACCGTCATCTCCCTGATCTGCTCCCCAACGAGCGTCCGGCGCTGCTGCATGGCGACCTCTGGTCGAGCAACGTGATGGTAAACGAGGAAGGCGCTCCGGCCTTGATTGACCCGGCTGTGTATTATGGTTTCCGGGAAGCCGAGCTGGCCTTCACCAAACTGTTTGGTGGTTTTGAGCAACGGTTTTACGATGCCTATAATGAGACGTTCCCGCTCGAAGACGACTTTGAAGAACGGGTGCCCATTTATAACCTCTACCCGTTGCTGGTTCACGTAAACCTGTTCGGTAGCGGCTACGTCAGTGGGGTGGAGAAGGTACTGCGCCGGTTCTGAGGCCGACACCGAACAGATAATAAGTTTTTTGACAAGGTTGGCCCTCTATACGTAACTTGTTCTCTGCGCTGACGTCTGACACCTCAGCGACTACTTCATCAACCAACTTAAGATTATGAGCACCAACATGGAGCCTGTAAAGACGTACGCCCTGCCCGTGGGCGTCACCCTCGACCGCTATATCATGCGGAAGCAGAGCGACTTTTCGTTTGCCACCGGTGAACTATCGCAATTGTTACGGGATATAGCACTGGCCGGTAAAATCATCAACCGGGAGATTAACCGGGCTGGTCTCATCGATGTAACCGGCGCGTACGGAGCCAACAATGTACAGGGGGAATGCCAGCAAAAGCTGGATGTCATCGCCAATATCCGGTTCATCCGGGCCCTGAAGAACGGCGGAGAAGTCTGCGCCATCATTTCAGAAGAAGACGAGGAAATTATTTACACCGGCAACGACCACGCCAAGTACGTAGTTGCCATGGACCCGCTCGACGGCTCATCCAATATCGACGTAAACGTATCCATCGGCACCATCTTCTCCATCTACCGCCGGGTAACGCCCACAGGCACCCGCGCCACCATCGATGATTTTATGCAGGGGGGCCGCAAGCAGGTAGCCGCCGGCTATATCCTGTACGGCTCCTCTACCATGCTCGTCTACACGACCGGTCACGGCATAAGCGGCTTTACCTACGACCATTCGCTCGGCGAGTTTTTCCTGTCCCATGCCGAAATCAATAGTCCGGTCACCGGCACCATTTACTCCTGCAACGAAGGTAACTACCCCATGTTCCCAGCCGCCGTGCGTGACTATGTCGATAGCTGCCGGCAAAAAAACTTCATGGCCCGGTACATCGGCTCCCTCGTGGCCGACTTTCACCGTAATATGATCAAAGGCGGTATCTACCTCTACCCACCCACCGAAAAGACCCCCAAAGGTAAATTGCGGCTGCTGTACGAATGTTTCCCGCTCGCCTTCCTGGCCGAGCAGGCCGGCGGCCGGGCCTCCGACGGCTTCCGCGACATCCTCGACATTGAACCCACCAATCTTCACCAGCGCACTCCCCTCTACATTGGTGCGCGGCAGTTGGTAGAGGAGTTGCTGGGGTAAATCCCACTGCTAAAAACCCTACCTTTGCACTATGGAAATCACTTCGTTTGACGATTTTAAGCTGAACCGGCAATTGCTGAATGCGGTAGCGGACGCGGGTTATACTGAGCCGACACCTATTCAGCAAAAAGCTATTCCGCTGGTGCTGGGTAACCACGATGTACTGGGGATTGCCCAGACGGGAACGGGCAAAACAGCCGCTTATGTGTTGCCTCTGCTGATGAAAGTGAAATATGCGCAGGGGGAAAAGCCCAGGGCGCTCATTCTGGCTCCGACCCGTGAACTGGTGATGCAGATTGACCAGGCCATTGGTGAGCTGGGGAAATATACCGATTTGCGGCATCTGGCGCTCTACGGCGGTCTTGGCCCCAAAACCCAGATAGAAACCTTACAGAAAGGCGTCGATATTCTGGTGGCCACACCGGGCCGCTTTCTGGACCTTTACCGGATGGGTGAGATTGCAACTAAAGACATCCGGACAATGGTGCTGGACGAGGCCGACAAAATGATGGATATGGGGTTTATGCACCAGATCCGCAGCATTCTGGAGATAATACCGGTTAAGCGGCAGAATTTGCTCTTTTCTGCCACGTTTCCGGAAAAGGTAGAGCGGCTGTCGGCCGAGTTTCTGGAAGCGCCCGTGCGGGTTGAGGTAACCCCTCAGGCATCAACGGCCGATATGGTCAGTCAGAAGTTATATGAAGTACCTAACTTCCGGACGAAAATAAACCTGCTGGCGCATCTGATTAGCCATGAAGCCTTTATCCGCGTCATTGTTTTTGCGCGCAGCAAACAAAACGCCGAAAACATTTATCGATTTCTGGCCAGGAAAGTCGTCGCCGAAGACGGCATCAAAGTTATCCACGCCAATAAAGGCCAGAATACCCGGATTAACGCCATGGAGGCATTTAAGGAGGGTAACATCCGGGTACTGGTCGCTACGGATGTTGCCGCCAGGGGGATTGATGTTGCAGAAGTCAGCCATGTGATTAACTTTGACGTCCCGCTGATCTATGAAGATTACGTTCACCGGATTGGCAGGACCGGTCGGGCAAACCGTACTGGGGAGGCTATAACGTTTCTGACGGCACCGGAAGAATACCATATCAGGAAGATTGAGAAAATAATCCGGATGAAGATCCCACGGGAGCCAGTTCCGGAAGGCGTGGAGGTTACAGCGACACCGTTTGATGAGCAGCAGGCGATGCTGCGGGAAATTGACGAGCAGCGTAAAAAAGAGGACCCAACGTTTCAGGGAGCCTTTCACGAGAAAAAATCGCATCCGGGCGCGGACACCAAAAGTAAGACTCCGGGTAAATCCAGAGCTGCCGGCGATAGACCGAAAGCCGCTTCTACCGGTCCCAAGTCCGGCAACCGTCGTACCAAGCCCCGCAATGGACGCAGGTAATTTTGGGATAATGCACTAATTTACTGGTCTATTCGTTCTAACGGAACAGAGTAGTATATGTCCAGAATGAGCATTCGGATTTTCCCCAATGTGGTATCGTCAGTTACCGCCCGGTATCTGCTGTGCGGTTTTACACTATTGCCTTTTCTGACGCAGGCTCAGCCGGTTCAGAAATCGTTTACACAGGCTGAAAACAAGCAATTGATCACATCGGCGCGTACGGCCGATACCGCAGTAAAAGGCAAACCGGTTGAATCGCCGGCTATTTCAACGGCACCGGCTGCCCCGCAGGTGACTACGGCCGCCCACGTGCTGCCGCTCTTCGGCGAGCGTGCCAAAACAGCCGAGCAGATTGGTCGTGATATCCAATTCCTCAATGAGTGTGACCAGAATTTTAGCAGCCGCCACGAAGCCAGCCAGTTTTTCTCCGCCCGTGGCTGGGACTATTTATCCGAAGGTCAGTTAGACACAGCCGCCTACCGCTTTAACCTGGCGTGGCTGCTGAACGAAAAAAACTCAGATTCCTATTGGGGCCTGGGAGTAGTAAGCTACCAGCGAAATGATCTGGGGCAGGCCGTGCGGATGCTGAAAAAAGGATTGGATGTTGCCGACACCAATGTAGTGCTGATGACCGACCTGGCTACGGTTCAGATTCGGCTGTACCAGGAAAAGCAGGATTTGAACGAGTTGAACGATGCCGAATCGCTCCTGCAGAAATCGCTTACCATCGTACCGAATAACCCAAGTGCACTTATTAAATTGGCGCTGGTGAACTACGAACGGGCTGAGTACGCCAAAGCCTGGGACTACTTCCACAAAGCCCGCGTTCAGGATATGTCGGTAATTGACCTAACCTTCTTAAACGAGCTTCTTAGTAAGCAGCCCGACCCCCAGGGAGTATTTAAGTAAGCAGTGGGCAGTCTTCAGTAGGCAGCCATTGTCAACGACAATTTATGAGCAATAAAATGAGCCGGACTATTTTCATAGTCCGGCTCGTGTTTTTCCTATCTATTGCAACCTGCCTACTCTAATTATCTGTCTCTTCTTCCTCAACCGCAGTTGTAGTCTTCTCTTTCGGTCTCTCGTAGACCATTTTGCCTTTTTCGTCCCACTCACTGATAACGTAAGGCTCAAAATCAGTGTCCCAGCGGTCGCGACCGTACTGCATCAACTTCCTACGCATCCGGCGCTGAGGGTTGGGGTAATATTCGGTCCAGCGGCCCACTTTTATGCCATTGTCGTAGGTACCGTCAACAGCGATTTGGCCGTTCTCGTGAAAGGCCATGTAACGGCCCTTCGTCTGGCCGTACTCAATGGGAATGATTTCCTTAATCTTCGTATGGGCAGAATCGTAGTAGGTGATGCGCGATTCTGCCGGGAAACCCCGGTACCAATTGATTTTATCCAGCAGCATGAACTTCTGGTCATACTTTTCCCAGCGGCCGTCTTTCGTACCGGCATAATAATAACCCTCTTCAACGAGATTACCAGCCTGGTACCGTTTATAGGGACCGTGAAGCAGTTGCGCCTGCGATTTGTCTTTAATGACCGAACTCGTCACCCGTCGACCTTTAGAGTCGTACCAGAAAATCTCCCGCGCATACGGGTTCGGATCCTGGTAAGTTTTCAACACATGAAATTCTTCAATGATAGCCCGGTCACCGCTGCCGTATTTGGTCGATGCCTTCACCATCGGTAAGCCAGCATAGTCTGTTTTCGAGACTTTCTTCTTCGGCATCTTTTTGCTGGCCTCCTTCATCCGCTTTATCTTCAGGCCGAGGTCAGGTAATGCACCGGAAAACAGGTCGTTGATATTGTTTCCCTTAGTGCCGGTGGGCGCTAAAACTGGTTTTTCGCTGGTAGTAAAGGAAGCAGGAGCCGAGGTTGTCGACGCCGAGGTTGTCTGTGCCGAAGCCCCGTTGTATAACAATATCGGCGAAAGCAAAAGCAAAAAAGGTATTCTGGCCATACAGGCAAACGATTGGTACGCAAAGAGTGTTAGTTTTGCAACGCTGAAGAGCGCCGTTTAGTATCCTAAAATTAACGCTAAATCACGGCATTTGCACTGATACAGAGTGGAAAAGCAATCTAAAATATACATCGCGGGCCACCGGGGAATGGTGGGTTCTGCTATCGTTCGCCGGTTGAAAGCCGAAGGTTTCGACAATATCATTACCCGTACCTCATCCGAACTGGACCTTCGCCAGCAAGCTGACGTAGCCGAGTTTTTTGCGCAGGAGAAACCGGATTACGTATTTCTGGCGGCCGCGAAAGTAGGCGGTATCTGGGCTAACAACATCTACCGAGCCGAGTTTCTGTACGATAACCTGATGATTGAAGCCAATATTATCCAGGCGGCTCATCAGTCAAACGTAGAGAAGCTAATGTTTTTGGGCTCTTCTTGTATTTACCCGAAGATGGCCCCTCAGCCGCTGAAAGAAGATTCGCTGCTGACCGGTCTTCTGGAGCCAACCAATGAGCCCTATGCCATTGCCAAAATCGCGGGGATTAAACTCTGTGAAGCTTACCGGAGCCAGTACGGCAGTAACTTTATTTCGGTGATGCCGACCAACCTTTACGGTCCAAACGATAATTACGACCTGCAAAACTCACACGTACTGCCGGCACTCATCCGGAAATTCCACGAGGCTAAAGTCAACAGCCAGCCGTATGTCGAAGTCTGGGGCACGGGTTCACCCCGCCGGGAGTTCCTGCACGCCGACGACCTGGCCGATGCCTGCGTTTTCCTCATGAAGAACTACAACGACGCGCCGTTTGTCAACATCGGCACGGGCGAAGACACCACCATCCAGGAACTGGCCGAACAGATAAAAGAAACCGTTGGCTTTGAGGGCGAACTTCGCTGGAACACCGACAAACCAGACGGTACCCCCCGCAAACTCATGGACGTTTCCCGGCTCCACGCCATGGGCTGGCGTCACCGCATCGAATTGAAAGAAGGTCTGGAAAAGACATACCAGGATTTCCTGGCCAATGAGCTGTCTTACGTCGAGTAGGCAAGTTGCAGTAGGCAGATAAAAAGAGCCACCAGTTGCTTTTCAAGTCTGCCTACTGTAAACTGCCCACTAAATCTTCTTCGCCGGGTTACCGAATACGGTAGCGTTGGCATCTACATTCTCCACCACGACCGAACCTGCGCCGATGCGGGCGTTTTTACCGATGGTTACCCCGGCTATTATGGTAACACCGGTGCCAATAAAGGCTCCATCTTCTACTTTTACGCCACTGTTGATAACAGATCCGGTACCGACCTGCACGTAGTCACCGAGTTCAACATTGCTTTCAATAACTGCACTCGATTGAATAATGCAATGCTGGCCAACGGTGGCAAATGGATTGATAACAGCGCGGGCGGCTATCAGATTACCGTGGCCGATGCTGGCTAACGTTGATACCACCGCAGTATCATGCACGGCATTGACGGGCTGTACATGCCGGCGGTCATTCAGCATCTTCACGAGCCGCTTGCGAACCCGCGCATCGCCAATCGCAACGCAGGCTTCGCATTTCTGCCCAATGAGCCTCAGAAAACCATCGTCGTCGGTTTCACCCAGCACCGAAATAGCTCCATACTCTTTCCCGTGCAGCTCTTTGTTGTCGTCCAGAAAACCGTAGACCACTACCTGATTACGATGAAAAATATCAAGAGCCGTGACGCCCAAATTACCGGCTCCAAAAATCAGAACGGGATTCTCCATGTAAAGCTATTTGTTAAGTAAGTGTAAATAAACCAGCTCTAAGCGAACGAAGCGCCCTACTGGCAGAATAACCTCCTGCTTTGAATAGCAACTGAGGCTTTATACTCAACTGCCAACTTATCGTGTGACTTTTATCACTGAAATTGCCTGCTCAATTTCTGAACTTTGCATTAACTAAAACAAAGCCTTGCTTAGTTGATGAAGTAAACTTTGTATTGCCTGCCTGAGTAATAACCAAATTACGTACACCGGCAATAAGCTAACTCTGCAAAGATTTACAAAGTTGCATTACTGATCAGGTAATCTGATGAAAGGGTAGGCATTTTAACGTTTAAACGATGAAAGTCATGCTTAAGAACTGGGATATAATGCGAATTGTCCGGCTAGTGGCTGGTACAGTTATTCTTTGGACTGCCTACACAGACAGTCAGCCGCTGCTGGGGCTGTTAGGTGCCTTTTTACTGATTCAGGCTGTGCTCAACGTAGGTTGTGGTCCGGCCGGCTGTCGTGTACCTGAATTAGGAAAGCAGTCGGTCAGTGAGTCGGCCAAGGATTCGGTAAAAGACGTCAGGTATGAAGAATTATAATAACCGGACCTGAACAGCCACTACTGTGACGTTCGTCACAGTAGCCGGAATTGCCCTACCGTATCTTTGTACTATAAGAGGCCCTGGATAGTCCAGCGCTTTAATGAAGATAAGCCCAAGAGTTTTTCGTATGAAAATCGAGCAGTTTAAAGATAAAGGATTAGCCCATTACTCGTATGCGATTTTAAGCGAGTGTCAGCAAGAAATTGTTTTGGTAGACCCGGCCCGTGACCCGCAGCCTTACTATGATTATGCTAAGGCTAACGGTGCCCGAATTGTTGGCGTCATCGAAACGCACCCTCACGCTGATTTTGTCAGCTCCCACCTGGAAATCCACCAGACCACCGGAGCCACTATTTATGCGCATAGCCTGGTCGGAGCCGATTACCCGCATAAAGCCTTTGACGAAGGTGCAGAGATTCAAATAGGAAAGATTAAGCTGAAATCAATACATACGCCTGGCCATTCTCCCGACGGCATCAGCGTTGTGCTGGAACATGACGGGAAAGCTAACGCTGTATTTACCGGCGATACCCTATTTATCGGGGATGTAGGCCGGCCGGACCTGCGTGAAAATGCGGGTAAGACAACGGCCAAACGGGAGCAACTCGCCCGCCAGTTGTACCATAGCACTCGTGAGAAACTCATGAAACTAGCGGATGACGTATGGGTGTACCCGGCACACGGGGCCGGATCGCTGTGTGGTAAAGGATTAAGTGAAGACAACCGAAGTACTATTGGTAGAGAGAAGATTGGTAATTATGCGTTGCAGTCGATGAGCGAGGCCGAGTTTGTCAAACTGATGTTGGAAGACCAGCCGTTTATACCTAAATACTTTGAGTATAATGTTGCGGTCAACAAACAGGGAGCACCAGCTTTTCAGGTCAGTATAGAAGGGGTTAAAATACTCGGCAGCAACTATACGCCTGAAGAAGGCGCCCTTATTATCGACGGCCGGGATCAGCTGACATTCAAGCGCGGACACCTGAAGAACGCTATTAATATTCAGGAGGGTGACAAATTTGAAACCTGGCTGGGCAGTATCGTAGCGCCAGGGGAACCTTATTACCTGGTTGCCGACAACGAGGAAAAACTCAGCAGCCTGATTACCAAGGCAGCTAAGATTGGGTATGAGAGCTTTATCAGGGGAGCCTTCGTCATCGACGGCACAATTGATGAAGTGATCAACCCAACGATTGACCTGAATGCGTTTAAGCAGGCCCCTGATCGCTACACCATTATCGATGTGCGAAACGAATCGGAAGTGGATGGGCAAACCTTTTTTTCCAATGCGATTAACATTCCACTGCCCCAACTTCGTGAGCGGACCGGAGAAGTTCCAACTCACAAACCGGTGGTGGTACACTGCGCCGGTGGGTACCGCTCAGCGGCCGGAACCAGCATCGTAGCAGCGGCTTTGCCGGGAGTGAAAGTCCTCGACCTAAGTGAAGCCGTTAATCAGTTTAAATAAATAGCGATAGAAAAAGTAGCCGACGCGGCAACGCCTGTGTCGGCTACTTTTTTTGCCGTAAAACGGTTATGTTATATAGAATCTTACCCTCAGATAAGTCACGGAATGGAAAGCATAGCGAAAACTACCCTACAACAGCAATTTCCCCAACTGGAGCCCTTGCTGGCCGAGGAGATTGCTAATCAGAGTACACTCCGGCAATTGAAAGAAGGCGACGAGGCCCTGCGAACCGGCCAGTATATCCGGTCAACCGTCCTGGTGCTGAGCGGGTTGCTGAAAGTATACCGGGAAGATGAGGAAGGTAACGAGTTTCTGATGTACTATCTGGAACCGGGTAGTGCCTGCGCCCTGTCGATCATGTGTACCGCCCGCAGCGAGAAAAGTCAGGTTATGATGAAAGCCGTTGAGGACTCAGAAGTCATCCTGATTCCAGCCCACCTGACCGAAGCTTGGCTGGCTAAGTATAAAAGCTGGCATAACTTCGTCATTGCTTCGTACCGCCAGCGATTCGAAGAACTGCTGCAAACGCTGGACAGCGTAGCCTTCAAGAGCCTGGATCAGCGACTTTTGTTCTACCTCAAACGTCATATTAAGGTAAGTGGCCCCGACATCAAGCTATCCCATCAGCAGATCGCCTACGAACTGAACAGTTCCCGTGAAGTAATATCGCGGCTGCTTAAAAAGCTGGAACAACGAGGGGCCATTACTCTGCACCGCAACTCCATTGAAGTACATAACCTGGATAGTGTGTAAGATATCAACTTATGTGACCAAGGTCACGGAACCTGTAAGATTATCTGGCGAACTTTGCTTAAGTAAATGAGTAAACAGTTTACAAACGAAAACAGTAAACCCATGCTAAACTTTTTTAAATCTGCTCCCAAAAAATTTGAGAGTCTTGAGGGAAAGGGCTTCAAAAGTCTTTATCAGCAGAGTCAGAATGCCGAGTTACTGGATGTGCGCACAGCGAGTGAGTTTGCCTCTGGAACAATTCCGGGCGCCAGAAATCTGGACATTACCTCCGGTGAGCTTGGGGCCGCCCTTCCCACCCTGGATAAGAATAAAGACTATTTTGTATTCTGTCGGAGCGGCAGTCGCTCTGGTATGGCCTGTCAACTGCTGGGCGAGCAGGGCTTTAAGGCTTACAACCTGGCTGGGGGCGTTGGAACCTGGCCCAAGTAAATCTGATAAGCAAATTTCAATATGCAGCGGCCCTGACCGGTATTATGGAGCGTTCTGTAATTCCCGCTGATGCCGAAACGTATTTTGGCATCAGCGGGAATTCGGCGCTTCTTTCAATTAATGAAACCGTTTGTTTAGAACCCAAGAGAGGAGCCTGGCCGGTCAGTTTGCTATGCCCCTCTCACCATATCAACAAATTCCTTGATTCGTTCAGCCGTAGCGGGGCCGTGCTGCAGGTGGCGGATAAAGGCGCTGCCCACAATGGCTCCGTTGGCGTACTGGCAGGCTGTCTGGAACGTCTCGTTGTCTTTAATACCAAAGCCAATCAGTCGCGGATTTCTCAGGTTCATAGCCTGAATGCGGTTGAAGTAGGCCACCATGGTATCGGTAACGCCCGTCTGCGAACCGGTGATACTAGCCGAGGATACCATGTAGATAAATCCTTCAGAGACTTCATCAATCAGACTGATACGCTTTTCGGCGGTCTGCGGTGTAATCAGGAAAATGTTTTGCAGACCGTATAGGCGGAAGGTGGGCTCGTATTCTGCCCGGTAGAGGTCTAGCGGCAGGTCGGGCAGGATTACGCCATCTACGCCTACTTCGTTACACTTCCGGCAGAAGGCTTCAACGCCAAATTGCAGAATGGGATTAATATACCCCATCAGCAGAATAGGCACATCAATTTCGCTGCGACAGCCCTGCAACTGCTCAAACAGCAGCTTCAGCGACATGCCGTTATCCAGCGCCTGCATGTTGCTCTGCTGGATGGTTTCACCGTCGGCAACGGGGTCAGAGTACGGCATTCCGATTTCCACAATATCTACCCCGGCAGCCTGTAGTCCCCGAAGGATAGGCATGGTATCGTCTAGCTGGGGAAAGCCGGCGGTGAAGTAAATATTCAATACCTCCTCGCGCCTGCGATTGAAGAGGTTAGTAATTCTGTTTTTGATAAGAGGCTCCTGAATCATACCCGTACAACGGATTTCAAAACCGTTTTACAAACCGTTTTACGCATTAATATACTTCGTATACGTGCTGAGGTCTTTATCACCCCGGCCTGAGAGGCAGATGACTACTATGTCATTTGGCTGTAAGCCTAATTTAGGTAGTACCGCCAGCGCGTGAGCTGATTCGAGGGCGGGAATGATACCTTCCAGACGGCTTAGTTCCATGGCACCCCGTACCGCTTCTTCGTCGGTAATGGCCCAGAACTCACCCCGGCCGCTGTCGAACAGATGCGCGTGCAGCGGACCAATACCCGGATAATCCAGACCAGCCGAAATTGAATAGGGTTCGGTTACCTGACCATCTTCGGTTTGCATGAGAATCGTGCGGCTGCCGTGTAGTACACCCGGCTTACCCAGTGCCGTAGTGGCAGCTGAATGACCGGTTGCTACACCCATACCAGCCGCTTCAACAGCAACTAATTTCACCGATGGCTCATTCAAGTAATGGAAGAACGCTCCGGCGGCATTACTGCCTCCCCCTACGCAGGCGACTACGTAATCGGGGTTGGGCCGGCCTATTTTATCAGTAAGTTGTTTCTTAATCTCCTCCGAAATAACCGATTGGAAACGCGCCACCATATCGGGGTATGGGTGCGGTCCTACCACCGAGCCAATTATGTAGTGCGTATCAACCGGGTTGTTAATCCAGTGCCGCATGGCTTCGTTGGTAGCATCTTTCAGCGTCTGGCTGCCCGATGTAGCGGGTACTACGGTAGCGCCCAGCATCCGCATCCGGTCGACATTCGGCTTCTGCCGCTCCATGTCGATTTGACCCATATACACGATGCATTCCAGACCCATCAGCGCGCATACAGTAGCCGTGGCTACGCCATGCTGGCCTGCTCCGGTTTCAGCAACGATGCGCTGCTTACCCAGGCGCTTGGCGACCAGAATCTGCCCAATGGTATTGTTGATTTTATGTGCGCCGGTATGACAAAGGTCCTCGCGCTTCAGATAGATTGTCGTATTCAGTTGCTCCGACAGCCGACGGGCCAGGAACAGGGGGGTAGGCCTTCCGACATAATCGACCAGCAAGGCCTGGAACTCGGCCTGAAATGCCGGCTCATTTATGATTTGGAGATAGTTTTCCCGCAGTTCCTCCACATTCGGGTACAACATCTCCGGTATAAATGCTCCTCCGAAATGCCCGTAGAAGCCTTTATTATCTACCTCAAACGAGGTTTCTTTTAGTACCTCCTCCATTGTCAAACGCTATTCAGAAAAGTGAATATTAGCACACACGGCAGGTTTTGCCGTTCTTTCGGTTACGCTATGTTGTACGCTGTTTAAGCCACTTCTTCGCGCTCAACGGGCTTTACCCGCTTGATAAGGGCACTCACCTTATCGACGTCTTTATAGCCGGCTACCAGTTCTACCTGACTGTTTACGTCGATGCCGTACAGTTTCAGGTGCTTCAGTTGCTCCAATGCGTCTAGATTGTCGGGACCGATACCTCCGCTTAGGAAGAAAGGTTTCTCGTTGTCGTAGCGATTCAGCAGCTTCCAGTCAAACCGAACGCCATTACCCCCCGGCTGGTCTCCCTTTGCGTCGAACAAAAAGAAGTCACAGAAAAGTTTGTAGTTGTTCAGCATACTGAAATTGAAAGAAGAATCGACTGTAAACGCTTTGATGATGCTAATACCCTTGTTGCGCAGGTTCCGACAGAAGTCCGGGGTTTCGGTACCGTGCAGCTGAACGTACTGCAGGTCGTACTTCTTTACAGTCCGAAGAATGTAATCGGGACTGGCGTTGACAAATACGCCCACCTTTTTGATAGAACGGGGTAACGCTTTCACCGCGTCTACATCCAAATCTTCGCCCACGTACCGGGGAGATTTGTCGTAGAAGATAAACCCGATGAAATCGGGGCCCAGAGCCGCAACCTGTTTCAGGTTCTCTGCATCACGCATGCCGCATACTTTTACTTTCATAGCGTATGATTGTTTGTGAAGGAAGGAGTTTGCCGTCTTAAATCAGCCACCAGACCGGCCAAGGCATCCGCCGGGGAAGGTGTTCGCATAAACGCTTCGCCAATGAGGAAGCCCTGATAACCGGCTTCCCGCAACATAAGCATCGTGGCAGCATCCTGCAGGCCACTTTCCGTAACACGAACAAACGTATCGGGTATGCGTTCCGCCAGCCGCAGCGATGTATCGACGGACGTTACGAACGTTTTCAAGTTACGGTTGTTCACTCCTACCAAATCCACCGTATCGGTAAGCGTGCGGTCCAGTTCTTCCTCATCATGTACTTCGAGCAGGACTTCAAGACCTAAATCATGCGCTGTGCGGCTCAGGCTGGATACCTCCTCCGGCGACAGACAGGCTGCGATGAGCAGAATCAGGTCGGCGCCCCAGGCTTTGGCCTCCAGCAGTTGGTAAGGGTCAATGATAAAATCTTTACGAAGAATGGGCGTAGCCGGATTTGCCTGCCGGGCAGCGAGCAAATCATCAGGTGTTCCGCCAAAATAAGGCTCATCCGTCAGCACCGATAAGCAGGCCGCTCCGGCGCGTACATAGCCCTGCGTAGTGTCTGCTACGGACACCGATGCATTGATGATACCTTTTGAAGGGGATTTACGCTTGAATTCGGCAATGATACCCGTCGAGTCGGAGGCAGAAATAGCTTGTCTGGCCGACAGGGGAGTACGCTTGAATGAAGGACGCTGTTCCAGTTCCCGCGCCGATGTACCTGCCCGACGCTGGGCTACTTCAATTTTCTTTTGCTGGACAATCTGCTCTAAAATGTTCATTCGCTCGTTCAACGCTCCAGTTACGACGGGCGGTTACGCCACTAATTTTTTGAAGCTGGCCAAAGCCCGCTTGCTTTCCAGTGATTCACGGGCCATTGCGATAGCTTCCTCTTTGGTTGCCGCTCGCTCAGACGCCAGCAGGGCCATTGCCGCATTGGCGAGTACGGCCTGCTTTTGTGCCGGAGTTGCTATATCATTCAGCACGTTCATGAATATACGCGCCGAATCTTCTACCGACTCTCCACCCGATAACTCCTCCGGTTGTAACCTGTTAAAACCTAACTGATTAGGCTCCAATAACTGCTCCGTCCGATTGGTAATTATCTTAAATGCTCCGGTAAGCGAGACCTCATCATAACCATCCAGGGTATGGAGGATCATAAACTGCTTATCCGTTTGCTGATAAAGATAAGCATATAATCTGGCTAATTCAAGACTAAACACCCCTACGAGCTGTTTTTGAGGCATTGAGGGGTTAATCATGGGGCCTAGTACATTGAAAAACGTCTTTACACCCAGCTCTTTTCGAATAGGTGCGACGTTCTTCATGGCCGGGTGAAACAGCGGTGCATGGAGAAAACAAATCCATGCTTCGTCAATTTTGCGCTGCAATTCTCCGATGTCATTTGTGAACCGGTGGCCCAGATACTCCATCACTGTAGACGAACCGCACAGGGATGATACACCATGATTTCCATGCTTTGCCACCCGCTGACCAGCACCCGCTACCACAAAGGCTGACAGCGTCGAAATATTGAACGTGTCTTTACCATCTCCGCCGGTGCCACACAGGTCCATCGCGTCGTAAGCAGCCAAATCAACTGGCAGGCACAATTCGAGCATGGCATCCCGGAAGCCTTCCAGCTCTTCTAACCGTACCGGACGCATCATATACACAGTCAGAAACGAGGCAATCTGTGAGGAATTATACTCGCCCCGTCCGATACCCAGCAATACTTGTTTAGCCTGTTCTTTGGTAAGCGACTTATACTCAAAAAGGAGATTTAGGATTTCTTTCATATTTGTCTCAGCCAGCATCCTTGCTGGCTTATTTTGTTTTCAAAGATTATGAAGCCAGCAGGGCGGTCCCGCCCCGGCGTACCGGACGTCTCGGTGCTGGCTAAGACACTAAGCCTCCAGCCAATTTACCAGCATCTGCGCCCCATTTTGCGTCAACACCGACTCTGGATGAAACTGTAAGCCTTTAACGTCGTACTTCGTATGCGAAAGCCCCATCACCTCCCCATTCTCATCTACTACCGTAATTTTCAAATCAGGCGGCATGGAGTCTGCTGCCAAGGTCCAGGAATGATATCGGCCTACCAGTAGCTCCTCAGGAAGACCTTTAAAAATCCGGTCGCTTTGGTCGGTGATATACGCCTTGTGCGCAACGCCATGGAGTACATCATCCATATTCTCCAGCTTCGCCCCAAACACTTCGCCGATGCCCTGGTGACCCAGGCAAATACCTAAAATGCTTTTCTCCGGCGCATAGGTAGCTATTACCTCCTGCATAATACCGGCTTCAGACGGAATGCCGGGGCCAGGAGAAAGTAAAATTTTGTCGTACTGTGCCACGTCTTCCAGTGCAATTTTGTCATTCCTGAAGACATCTGGTTTATGTCCCAACTCACGCAGGATATACACTAGGTTGTAGGTAAAGGAATCGTAATTATCTAATACCAGCAGTTTCATAGCTTCTTCGTATTACAAGGTTTTTGCCTGCTCAATCGCCGTCCGAAGAGCCGCCAGTTTGTTATGTACTTCCTGCGATTCGCTATCCACCACCGACTTCGCCACAATACCGGCTCCAGCCTGGTAAAAGAGCGTATTATCCTTACTCATGAAGGTACGAATCATGATAGCCTGGTTGAATTCCCCATCGAAACCCATATAGCCAATACAACCCGAATAGAAGCCGCGACTAATATTTTCGTAACGGTCAATCAACTGCATAGCCATATGCTTGGGAGCGCCGGAGAGAGTACCAGCCGGGAAGGTCTCCGCAACGATTTGGAGTGGGTCAGCCTCGGCATTTAAATCACCCACTACTTTTGAAACAAGGTGGATAACGTGTGAATAAAACTGCACCTCCTTAAACGTCTCCACTTTAACCACATCACAGTTCCGGCTAAGGTCATTTCGGGCCAAATCCACTAACATCACGTGCTCGGCTGACTCCTTGGGGTCGTTGTACAACTTCTGCGCTAATTCAGCATCGGCCGCATCATCACCCGACCGGCGGAAGGTACCAGCAATGGGGTATATAGTTGCTTTCCGGTCTTTAATGACAATCTGCGATTCTGGTGAAGAGCCAAATAGTTTAAAGCTGCCGTAATCGAAGTAAAACAGGTAAGGGGAAGGATTCAGCGAGCGAAGGGCGCGGTAAACATTGAACTCATCACCGATAAATGGAGTGGAGAAACGACGGGAGAGAACTATCTGAAAAACATCCCCACGCTTGCAGTGGTCTTTACCTTTCTGAATGACTGCCTTGTACTCCTCATCCGTAAAGTTCGATTGTTCCTGACCAGCCGTGTTGAAGGAGTAAGTAGCGTAGTTGCGGCTGGTGATTAAAGAGCTTATGTACTCGATATTGCTCTCCGGTTGCCCTTCGCCCTCTTTAGTGTAACTATGCTCAAAGAGATATAATTCGTCTTTAAAATGATTAATGGCAACTACATACCGGTAAACCTGAAATACAATAGCGGGAATATTATTTTCTTCAGGAGTATGGGCCGTTAAGGTGATGTCCTCAAAGCTTTCAACCGATGGAAAACCAAAATAGCCAAACAGTCCATTTGTGATAAAAGGGAAATTCAGCTTCTCGTGATAAAAACTGTCTTTAAACTGTTGGAGAGCCTGTCGTACTTCTTCTTTATTGACAGTCTGAATTTGTTGTTCTTCTCCAGGCAGTTTGACACTTAGGATCTGGTTGTTGTATTCAAAGCGGGCGACCGGATCAAAACAAACGTACGAGAAGCTATTTTCGTTACCATGGTAGTCAGAACTTTCCAGCAGGATGCTATTTAAAAAGCGGTCTCGTATGCGCAGGTATATACTAACCGGCGTAATGATATCTGCCAGCATTCGCTTGTAACGGCTGCTGACTGTGTAGACTGAGGTTTTGGTAAGCGTTTGAGGTTCCATATACAACTGAGATTAAGCGCAAAAAATAAGGCCTACTGGAATGACAGTAGGCCTTTAATACGTATAAGGTATATACAAAAAGGTGGCACTGCTCATCCCGCGAGAGAAGAACGCCACCACCAAATCATATTTACTGTAGACAAGTTCACGTACTATATAAGTTTTGTCGGGGTGAGAGGATTCGAACCTCCGGCCTCTACGTCCCGAACGTAGCGCGCTACCAGGCTGCGCTACACCCCGAATTGCCCTGCAAATATAATCGCAGAAAGAGTATTTGCAAAAGAGATTAGCTAAAAATGAAAGCCGACCAACTCTACTAAAATAATAACCGGCTAAAACAGCAAGAGCCGATCGGTGAGGATCGGCTCTTGGTTGTAAATAGATGAGGTGGCAGCTACCTACTCTCCCACCGGTGAAGGCAGTACCATCGG
>NZ_BAABHD010000074.1:0-77034 GCF_039541915.1 Nibrella saemangeumensis | reverse complement strand
GTTCGCAATAAGTTAATCTTACGGGCCTATGCCGTGGTGGGTAAAAACCAGGAATATGATAAAACTTATACATACACACTTGCTTAAACCATAGAAAACTCTAAAGAGTAATAAATAGTGCTTACCGCTTTACACAGTAAAAAATAATTTTGAACTAATACATATTTGTATTACATTTGTAGTAATATAAGCCCGCTACCGAGGTGAACTATCGGAGAATCATATGCAAATTATAACTGACTTTACTCGCTCAGGTTATCGAGACATTAACCGAAACTTACTAGGAGGCGTTGTTACTCAACAAGTAACCCAATTAATTGAAGTTGTCAAAAGCTTACCCCCTTTACCGGGTACAACTTACCGGACATTTTCGATAGATGATATTAATGGCTATGTGGAACGGCTAAAAACGGCCAAAATAATTACGTTTGCTGCTTTTTCAAGTACCAGCCGCGCTTCGTGGGTAGCAGATCGTTTTAAAGGTAATGTGCGGCTAACGATAGAAGGCAAAACAGGACGAGACATTGCTTTATGGAGTGATTCGCCAGCCGAACAAGAAACATTATACCTGCCGGGATTAACTTGCCAGATTAAGAGAGTAAGGACAATCAAAGTAGGAGGTAAAATTTGGGCAGTTGAGGCCGAGTTAGTTGAACTATAAGGGTGCCGGAACCCTGAATCCGGTAAACACATATGCACACTAAACGAGATATTGAAATAACGAAAGTACCATCTGATGATCTTGCTGAGCGGATGCAGTCGGCTGAAGGCGGCACCTTTTCAGGAGATACAGAGGATGTAGAGGAGGATGAAATAGATTTACCCGGCCAATTGCTTCCCGGTGGAGGTATACGCTTATCAAACACTTCTGAAGACATACCGAAACTCATTGCTGAACTCCGTATAATGCGTGGAATGACTCAAGCCGAGTTAGGACAGGCAATAGGCTATCCGGCTCAGGTAATTGGCAACATTGAGCAGGGTAGTCGTAAATTAGGCTTGAAGACCTTAAAAGATTTGTTTGAAGCTTTGGGCGGTGACCTCTACATAGAATACCGAGAAAAGCAGCAATAACTCATACACTTATTATTAGCTAAGGTAGATCCAGCACCGAAATTAAATTATGTAACACCATTTAAGAACTAAGAGCACTTATCTGGTACAGTAATCCTTTACTAACCTGCTGTTTAACGATTATTAATGTCAGTAAGGAGGTATAAAGCTCTATTCTCTCTAATATAGGCCGGGGGATTTACCCATTAGGTTTGTTCAACCCTATGTATCCACTCTACCCACTGGAGACGCGGTTAAACGTATAGAGAGTTAATAGCTTAAGGCCAGAAGTAATAACATAATCCTTTGTAAAGTATAATCTGATCCTAAATAAATATATTAATTCTTAGCATCAAGCCCCGGAACTGTTACTAACCTACTGTTTTCGCTGGAATGTAGGGAACAGGGTATTATAATTTGTTTCAACAGGGGAGAGTTTTATAACAAAATAAATTGGATTATGAGCGAAAGCTTTGGCTTTTATTCGCTTAGTGCACCAATGCGCCAAAGATAATCCTTTTGTTTGTTTGTTCTGTATGTGTATTATTGTTTCAAAAGAATTTTATTTTGAGTTATGCTACCTGAATTAAAAGATTTGTTTGATGCGATTAGCAATGCAGCTAATACAACTACTTTATTAATTAATTTTAAAAGCTTAGGTTTGAAGATTCCGTCAGTTGCGGTGAAAGAATTTTATAATAATGATGCTGAGGTTTCTAAAATTCTTGATTTGTGTTTTTATCGAAAGCAGGTGATGTGGGAGAATCATTCTTATGAGGATATTGACTGGTGCATGAATAGCCTTAAAGACTTAAGAGATAATTGTGATTCTATATCCGAAAGCTTTCCGCTTAGAAAAGATCCTAAAAGCAAAGACTTTGTTTTTGCAAATCTTCTTAGAGCTTGGGCTAATTATTGTGATGAAGCTTATAAAGATATTTTAAAGTTAGAACTAACAGGGAAGTCCCTACAATCGATTTTATCAAATTTTAGAAAAAAAGCATATCCAATTGTAGTTACTTTCATTTATGCTTTGCCTGATGGATATATTTCCAGAATTAATGCACTTCAAAAACTTGAATATGGAGTAAAGAACTCAAATTTACATATAAGACACGTTATTCCTAATTGGTCAATTGAGCTTTAATCCAACCTTTAGAGCATTAATGTTACTATTTATGTATTTGAATTTATTAATTTAAATTAATATTGAAGAATGGACATCCCAATAAAATATATTGAATTGTGTTTGGAAGAAATCGCAAAATGTAACGCAGAGTTAGAAAGGCTTAGTGAGAACACTGCTGAAGCAGAGTCCGAAGTTCCTGCTCCGTATCCGTATGATGGAATGAAAATTACTAGAAAAAACGAAGTTTTACTTCAACGAGATGAACAATTGAATATTTTAAGCGAGCATCTTCAAGCTTATAATATTGGTGTACGATCAAGTGCCTCAACAGGTTATTATCCAAGTAGTAGACAGAAATATATAGCTTTTGTTGATATTTTAGGATACTCTCAAATTGTTGAAAAGAATTCATTTGAGGATTTATCCAGATTTGTAGGTTTTCTTATTCGAGATGTACAAATGTATTTAACTTCTGAAGAAGCAGGGAAGTCCAAAACCCGGCTATACTTGCACGGTTTTGCACCAGACCTTTCAGAAGCTACTATTAACAATATTATGTTGTCTGACACAATTATATTTTGGACTGTAGACGATTCTGCGGAAAGCTTTTATGAGATTATTAAGAGTATTAGAAATCTAATGTTTTTTGAGTCTTTTTTTACTAACGTTGCCTTAAGAGGAGTAATCACCATTGGCGAACTAGAATTTGTTAATTATGATATAACTCACCCGTCCTTAACAATTAACCAGTCTACACTTTACGGAAAGGCGATAGTTGAAGCCTACCATATTGAAAAAGAGCAAGAGTGGATTGGTTGTTTAGTTACTGATAAAGCTATAAATAGATTTTTAAAAAAGGTGCCTACTCCAGATGCAAAGGATAAGGTATTTAATAATTTTATTATTCAGTATGACGTGCCCAAGAAAGGAAATCAATACCAAAATAGTTATGTAATAAATTGGCCTCAAAGCTATCCAATTAAGATGGCTAAAGAAAGTATTTGGAACTGTTTTACAAAGCATCATCATATTAGCGAACTAGCCGATAGCGTTTATCTTAAATACCAGAATACTTTAAAATTTATTGAATATGTAAAGAGTACCCGAACTGATGATACTTAGTCATTCCTTCAAAAGTTTTAGTTGAGAAATTTTGCCTATTTTTCAACAACTTGAATGCTTCTATTGACAAAACATAGTAGTCTTTAATTTTTTATATTTAGTTATTAACGAATGACTTCTACAACATTTTAATATTAAGGCTAAAAGCGAATTTTACTAAATTGGTCAGCAGGGTTTAGATTAGAGTTTAATAAACGCTTAGCTTCAAATAAATTTTAGCTTGTTAGTTACAACTTACTACTTAAAGTATTATAGTTCTAGAGCTTATTCACTATCTTTTAAGTTGGTGTTATCTTTATCTTGCTTTTTTAACTCTTCTGGATAAGGTACAAACATTAACTTGGTAAAATCTTTTATATACGGTAATGTAATTTTCGTGAACCTTTTTGTTTTATGCCCACAATAGTTAGTATATGCGCAACTAACACACTTATTTATATTTAAGCTATTTAATTCAAATATGGTTGATTTAACGTCTACGAATGATTTGACGTTATTTAGTGTACGTTCTAGAAAAGATTCAACATTGTCATTCTTTCTTAGTATCATAACGTCACATTTGTTTACGCCAATCCACTGCTTAACTGGTTGATTATTTATTGTGTTATAGTTCGTGTTTGTATAATACGTTTTGCGGTAATATGACCAGTATACCAAGTATCCGTAATCAGCTCCAATTTGGTTTAAAAGGTATATGTAGGAAGCTAATTGAATTTTATGATTATTATAAAAGTTTGTTTTTTCTCTTAGCCCCTCATGATATTTTTCCTCCACAATGAAAATCTTGCCTTTGCTATTTCTAAAAACGTAGTCGGGCTGGCCTGTAAAGTTCTTGTCTTTATTAATATAGGGTACCCTGTTTTCTGAATGCCCAGAGTATAGCAATGTCGAGTTTTCAATTTCTGTGAAAAACGCTTGGTTTGAACTATTGATCACACCATTCCTTTCTTTAAATCGTTGACTAATACCTGATCCAGTTGCTCCAATTACATCTTTCTCAAGATAAGAAAGTAAAACTCTTTCATCATGCATTATTAAACCTATGTCTGATTCTATGTTTGATTTCGTTTCATAGGTTTTATTTATTGAGAAAGCTACTGGACAAAATACATATTCAGCTAAATCGCTTGCTGTAAGGTATGAAGCGGAAAATTGTTTTAACGGTATCTGCTGAATGTATTTTTTTGTATTGTAATCTCTTAATAATACATCAATTAAGTTTTCCTCTTTTTTTAAAATGCCTTTAAGTTTTTCAATATATTCATAACAATATGTTTCTTCAGATTTGTTACTGCCAAACCCTAATCTTTTTAGTAGATATTTAATGAAAATTGATTGTTTTGATGTGTAGTTTGTTAAGTAGTTCCATAGATCTTCCATTGTCAAAAGCTTTGGTTTATATCTTTGAAGCCTTAATAATTTTGTAAACTACTGTGTATTGAAAATCATTAATTTGTTCAGATGTTCGCTTATCTACTTTTATACCCTTAAGTTTGCTCTGTTTAATTTAGGTGCCCTGAATATGGTACATATACTGCTAATTTGCATAACACTGTACGTTTCTCAAAGTAGTATTCCATTTTTATTCTCTGCCCCTCTACCACTGAATTCATCACCTAATTCATCACCTATTAGTGTATATTAGCGTAAATTGTTGATAATCAAGATGGGTTCTGATCCAAACGGGATCACAACAACAAAGGGTTAATCAGTTATAGCAGCAACTGATTAACCCTTTGTTGTTAACGCATATCACCCGCTAGGCAAGGCTACCGAATCAAGGGCAGAAAGTAGGCGCTATAATTTGGACTTTATAGCCGATTAATTAACTTCGATGGTTCAGGCTACTTGCTAAACGTTAACTAAACCTTGTTATGCGCTGGATATACTTTACGCTGATTGGCCTGGTGCTGATCGTTCGCCTGGACTGCTATGCTCAGGCTGGAAAAGCTAATTCGCCTTCCAAAAAAATCAGAACACTCATCGTAGACGGTCAGAATAACCACGAGATGTGGCCCAAGATTACCTACATGATGAAGCAGTACCTGGAAGAAACAGGTAAGTTCTCGGTTGACGTACAGCGTACCTATTATACCTGGAACGGGCAGGAGTATTTACAAAAATATCCGGTCAGCGGAGTGCCCAGCACGCAGGTAATGCCAAAGCCCCGCATGGATTCCAGTTTTCATCCGGCTTTTTCCAACTATGACCTGGTGATCTGCAATTTTGGCTGGAATGCCGCGCCCTGGTCCGATGCGACGCAGGCCGATTTTGAAAAGTTTATCAGCAAGGGAGGAGGGCTGGTGGTGGTGCATGCCGCCAACAACTCGTTTCCGTTATGGCCGGCTTATAATAAAATGATTGGCCTGGGCGGCTGGGGAGACCGCACCGAGAAAGATGGTCCCTACGTCTATTACGACCAGGAAGGGAAGCTCGTCAGAGATACCCAACCGGGACGAGCCGGCTCACACGGAGCCCAGCGCGAATTCCTGATCACGGTACGGAATACCAAACATCCGATTACCAAAGGCATGCCTGCCAGGTGGATGCATACTCAGGATGAACTGTATGACCGCCTGCGGGGTCCCGCTGAAAACATGGATGTGCTAGCTACCGCTTTTTCGCCCAAAGACAACAAAGGCACCGACCGCCACGAACCGATGCTGATGACCATTCAGTATGGCAAAGGCCGGATCTTTCATTTAGCCCTGGGGCATGCCGATTACTCGGTTGAATGTGTCGGCTTCATTACCTGCCTGCAGCGGGGCTCGCAGTGGGCGGCAACGGGTAAAGTGGACATACCCATACCATCCGATTTTCCGACCGAAACAAACGTTAGCCGGCGAAAATTTACGGCGGGTGATTAGCCGCAGTACGTATCTGGCCGTTACTTTTTATCCAGGTTCTTTTGTAAGTCCTCAGGGCTTACGGTGGAAACTACCCCACCCGGTGGGACATCTAACCGACAAATCCAGCGTAGGGCATTCAGCACCAGCTTCCGCAGGTCATCATTAGCCCAGTTCTGATGGAAGTGCAGCGCGGTATTGCCAAAGCTCCGCCCGCCATCGGGCCGTTCGTACACCCAGGCGATTGTTTCGGGTCGACCAGAGAAATTTCGACTGGCGGGGGTATTGCGTAACGAATCCGGTGGGGTGGCCGACAGTATGGGGTTGACCTGAGGGCGAAATCGAAGGAAGAAGTAGCATTCATCGTACACCTGAAAGGGTTTCACCCCCTGGGTAACGGGATGAACGGGGATTGTCCGGAAATCGGAGGTCCAGAAGCCATGGACCGAGTATTTATCTTCTTTGAAACCACCTAAGAGGTCGAGCAGGGGGTCGCCATTACCGGCCGGCAGCGTTACTGCGTAGTGGAGGGCGGCCAAACCAGCGCCCCGGCTGGCTGCTTTCAGGAGTTGCCGCTTATACGCAGGTTTCAGTGCCAGATGGCCATCTTTACCATCCATAAACAGCACGATACCGTCCGCGTTGGATACTAGTGTGGTGTCGGCCGGCCAACCGTTCAGGCTTACTGATACCGCTAAGTCCGGAGACTTTGCAAGCCATTGCTGAAGCAGCAGCGCTCCAGCGTTATACTCATGTTCGCCTGCTTTATGACTCGGTGTTCCGGCAATGATGAGCAGTCTTTTTTTACCGGCCTGGGGCTGAGCCTTGGCTGGCAGGGTAGGATAAGCCATCCCTGCCAGCAGAAGCGTGCAGGCCAGCACATATTTGATAAGTGTTGGTTTCATAACCAGAGAAGCAGAACTACCTGAATTATTTACTACTCAAGCGCCACTAATATGCCATTTCGTTGGTAGGCTTGTGAGTAATCGGCCGGGTGGAGAGGCTTTGTATCAAGAGAAAACCTACGTCCTTCTATATGAAAAGTCAATTCTACATACGCTTCCTGCTCTTTTCTTTCGTCTTATCAATGCTTTTTAATAGCTGTGCCACGCAGAAAAACAACGTGCAGAGCCGTTGGATCGACCTGTTCAATGGGAAAGATCTGACCGATTGGTCCGTCAAAATAACCGGGTATCCACTGAACGAGAATTTTGGCAATACGTTTCGGGTGGATGACGGCAAACTAGTGGTCCGCTATGACCAGTACAACGCCTTTGATGAGAAATTTGGCCACATCTTTTACAATAAGCCTTTTTCGGCCTATCTGCTGGAACTGGAATATCGGTTTGTAGGCGATCAGGCGAAAGGTGGACCGGGCTGGGCTATTCGCAATAGCGGGGCCATGCTGCACGGGCAGGACCCCAAAACCATGGGCGTAAAGCAGGACTTCCCGATTTCGCTGGAAATGCAGTTGTTAGGGGGTGACGGTCAGCGGGAGCGGCATACCGCCAACCTGTGTACGCCCGGCACAAACGTGTTCCTGAACGGCAAGCTGTTTACTCCCCACTGCATCGAATCAAAGTCAAAAACCTACCACGGCGACCAATGGGTGCGTGCCGAAGCCCTAGTGCTAGGTGATTCGCTGGTGAAGCACATTGTCGAAGGAGACACGGTATTGACCTATACCAAACCCCAGATTGGGGGCGGTAACGTAATCAACCATGATCCGGCGCAGAAAAAGGATGGCCAATTGATTAAAGGAGGTTATATATCCCTGCAAAGCGAAAGCCACCCGATTGAGTTCCGGCGGGTTGCGCTGTTTGACCTGGCTCCGTATATGAACGACCGTAAACGACTACAGGCCGTGCTGCAGCAGTTGCAGGCCCGGAAAAATCCATAGTAAAAAATAACAGCCTGCTTTTTTAGGGGCAGGCTGCTTTATCGGGTAAAGGAAAAAGAAGAATTGCTGAAGTATCAATTTAATAAGGCATACACCACAATCCCGGCGAGATAGCCAACCAGCGCGTAAACAGAAATACGTTTCAGGTACCAGATGAAGTCGATCTTCAGGATACCCATAGACGCTACGCCCGCTGCCGAGCCGATGATGAGGATACTACCGCCCGTACCGGCGCAGTAGGCGAGCAGATTCCAGAAATCATGGTCTACCGGATACTGTGTTATCGGATACATGCCCATCGCGGCTGCTACCAGCGGTACGTTATCGACTATAGAAGACAATAGTCCAATAAGGGTGTTGATCAGGTAAATGTTGCCCACGGCGCTGTCAAGACCAGTCGCGAGCAGACGCAGGTGACCACTGGTATCCAGCGCTCCAACCGCCAGCAGAATACCCAGGAAGAACAGAATACTGGGCGTATCAATACGATGAAGCATGGCGGCTACCGAGAGGCCCTGTTTCTTTTCATCCTCCTTGTCGCGGTGCAGAAACTCGGTAAAGATCCAGATAAGACCCACCGACAGCAGAATACCCATATAAGGCGGGTAATGGGTTAGGCTCTTGAAAAAGGGTACGGACACCAGTCCTACGCCACCCAGCGCAAACATGGTAACCTGTTCGGTGGGCGTCGTTTCTATCTTTGCGTGAAGCAGGTTATCTGCCTGTGTGGGCGCTTCAACCTGCCCGCGCAGATAGAACGTGGCTACCAGCAGGGGGGCCAGGAGGTTGATGAGGGAGGGCAGCGCCAATGCCTGCATGATATTAAAGGTTGATACCTGCCCGCCGATCCAGAGCATAATGGTGGTTACGTCACCAATGGGTGACCAGGCTCCACCGGCATTAGCGGAAATAACAACAAAGCCGCCAAACAGCCAGACATTCTCTTTGTTCTTAATAATCCGGCGGATCAGGGCACACATGATAATAGCCGTAGTCAGGTTGTCGAGCCCCGACGACAGAAAGAACGATACCCAGGAGATGATCCACAACAGCTTAACACGGTCAGTGGTTGCGATATGGTCGGTAATAGTCCGGAAGCCATTGTGTACATCGACCAGTTCAACGATGGTCATGGCCCCCAGTAGGAAAAACAGAATACCGGCAATCTCGCCCAAGTGCTCGAAGAGGGCGTGATTGAGTATCTCGTGTGTATCGCGGTGGGGGAGGGGGACCGTACTGGCGGTGAGGGTCTGAAACGCCGGCATCTGATCGAAACCGATCAGCAGAATCAGCCAGCAAAGCACACCCGTGAGCAGCGCCGAAGCGGCTTTGTCAATCCGGAGCGGATGCTCAAGGGCTATCAGTATGTATCCAAGGATAAATACGACAACAATTAAAATAGCCATGGAAAGGGTTAAGGTTACGGAAGGGAGAGCTGGAGGTATCTTACGTTTCAGCGGGGCAGCCTGGCGGTTCCATGTATGGGCATAGGACTACCAGTTGAAACCTGGAATTTGGAACCGCCGGGCTGCCCCGCTGAAACCTGGAACATGAAACCTGAAACAGTTTTTTAAGCGTTCGTGATGTACTGCTCCAGGTATTGAATGTGCTCGCTTTGTTCCTTCATGATGGCGGAGACGACATCGCCGATGCTGAGCACACCGGCAACTTTATCTTCTTCCATAACGGGGAGGTGCCGGAACCGTTTTTCACTGAAGAGTTTCATACAGTCGTAGATATCCATATCCGGCGTCACCGTAAATACCTTTGGGGTCATCACCTCAGACACGGGCGTACTTTTGGCCTTCCGACCCTGCCGGATACCTTTACGGGCGTAATCACGTTCTGAGAAGATACCGACCAATTCCTCACCATCCATCACCACTACGGCACCGATATTACAATCGGCCATCAGGTTCAGCGCGTCGATTACCATATCATCGGGTCGTACGCTGCACACACCAGACTGAGCTTTGTTCTGCAGGATTTTCTTGACTGATATCATACTTCTTTACGTTTTAGAGTTGTAGATACTAAAGGCAGGCAAGTGAGGGAGTTACGGAACTGTATGAGAAATGCTAATTTAACTCGTTCTTTTTAAATTGAAAATGAATCCTGAAAAATTATTATTTCGTTCGGAATGTGTATCTTTAAGGGTATTCGTTAATCAACTCCATTATGCTTGCGGTAATTCTGGCGGCCGGCCTGCTGATGCTGGTGGCATTTTTTCTGTTTAGTGTCCGGCTGCTCTTTGTTAAAGGCGGTGAGTTTCGGGGTACCTGCGCCGGTAATAATCCCATGCTCAACAAAGAGGTAGCCTGTGGCGTATGCGGCCGTAAGCCGGGCGAAGAATGCCGGAATCCGGACAAAGAACTGACTACTTTACAAACCCAGGCGTAGTCTGCACCTGAAACTTACCTGTCGAATCACTATATACGCCGTATAGTTCCATGCCTTTGGCCATGGCCAGCGGTACAGCTTTCTCCAGCCCCATCACCAGAAAGGCCGTGGCATAGGCGTCGGCCGTGATGCAGTCTTCGGCAATGACCGATACGCTCAGCAAATTATGGGTAATCGGATAGCCCGTTTTCGGATCAATGGCGTGGCTGTATTTTTTGCCGTCGCGCACCACGAACTTCCGATAACTGCCCGACGTAGCCAGTGACCGGCCACTCAGCGGCACCACAGTTTGCAGCGGTCGTCCCTCGGTTGGGGTGTCCAGTGGCTTGTCGATCCCAACCTGCCAGGGCAGTCTGCGTTCGTTCGTCCCCAGCGTCCGTACCTCGCCACCAATTTCGACCAGGTAGTTTCGGACCCCCCGCTTGTGGAGAAACTCGGCTATTACATCGACCGTGTACCCCTGCGCCAGCGCGTTAAAATCCAGCTCCATCCGGGGGTTGGCTTTGGTTAAAATATCGCCAGCCAGCTTTACTTTCTGATAGCCGATCAATTGCCGCAGACTGTCCACCTCACGCGCCGTGGGCGAGGGTAATCCTTTCTTGAAACTAAAGCCCCAGGCTTTGACCAGCGGTCCCACCGTTGCGTCGAACGCGCCATCGGTGGCCTGTGACACCGAGTAAGCCTGTTCGTATACAACACCGAAGTGGGTATCGGCTTTGGCGGCCGGCTCGTTCCGGTTTAGCCGGCTGATAACCGAGTTGCTGTCCCAGAGCGACATACTGCGGTCGATGACCCGGAAAAGACTGTCAACCGATTGGCTGAAATCCCGGTCCTGCGGGTCCAGATATACAATGCGGAACGTGGTACCCTGGGCCTGTCCTTCCAACTCGGTATACGACCGGCGATTGAAACGACAGGCACCCAGGATAAACAGGAAACTAATCAATACAAATACACGAAGCGGAAGAGGCATACAGGATCAGCTTCCGAAATCGTCGAAGGCGATATTGTTTTTCGAGACACCCAGATCGTCGAGCATTTTCTGTACGGCCGACAGCATCATGGGAGGTCCGCAGAGGTAGTATTCAATTTCCTCGGGTTCGGTGTGCTTATCCAGGTAGTTGAACAGCACAACCTGGTGGATAAAGCCGACGTAGCCGGTCCAGTTGTCCTCCGGCAGTGGCTCCGACAGCGCAATCTCAAACCGGAAGTTTGGGAATTCGCGCTCGATGGCCCGGAAATCTTCTTCGTAAAAGATCTCGCGCTTGCTGCGGGCACCATACCAGTACGATACTTTCCGCCCGGTTTTGAGCGTTTGGAACAGGTGGAAAATATGCGACCGTAGCGGAGCCATACCAGCCCCACCGCCAATATACACCATTTCTTTCTCCGTCTGCTTGATGTGGAACTCGCCATAAGGGCCGCTGATCGTCACCTTGTCGCCCGGTTTGCGGGAGAACACGTAAGACGAGCACAGACCCGCCGGCACATCCATGAACGCTTTCTTCTCGCGGTTCCAGGGCGGAGTGGCCAGGCGGATATTGAGCATAATAATGTTCCCCTCGGCCGGGTGGTTGGCCATGGAATACGCCCGGAAGAGAGACTCATCCACTTTCACTTTCAGCGACCAGATATTGAACTTGTCGTAATCGTCCTTGAACCGTTCCGGTATGTTGTACAGATCGGTGCTGAAGTCTATAAATGTTTGCGGCACATCCACCTGAATGTAGTCGCCGGAGCGGAATTTCAGGTTTTCGCCAGCGGGCAGAGCTACCACAAACTCCTTGATGTATGTCGATACGTTATCGTTTGACACCACGGTACATTCCCACTTTTTCACCCCAAATACCTCGTCGGGTACCTGGATCTCCATGTCCTCTTTCACCTTAACCTGGCAGGCCAACCGGAGGTTATCCTTCACCTGACGGCGGTTGAGGTGATTGGTTTCGGTGGACAGCACTTCGCCCCCGCCTGAATAAATCTGGCATTTGCACATGGCGCAGGTACCGCCCCCGCCACAGGCCGACGGCAGAAAGATCTTCTGGGCTGCCAGCGTCGAGAGCAGCGTACTGCCTGGCTTTACAATAATGGGTGTTTCCTGGTTGCCGTTGATAACGATGGCCACATCTTTTTGCGGCAGCAGTCGCTCTTTAGCCGTCAGAATCAGAAACGCCAGAACGAGGATAACCAAAATAAATATAACAACACTGGCAGATAGTACGGGTAGCATACGTCAGGGGTTACAGTTGGATGCCGGAAAAACTCAAAAAGGCAAGCCCCATCAGGGCCGTAATGATCATCGCGATACCCAGACCCTGTAGCGGTTCGGGTACGTTGGAGTAACGCAGCCGCTCCCGAATGGCCGCGAGCAGCACAATAGCCAGGAAAAAGCCCGTACCGGCACCCAGTGAGAACACCGCCGTTTCGGCAAAACTATACTCCCGCTCCTGCATGAACAGCGAAGCACCCAGAATAGAGCAGTTTACCGTAATCAAGGGCAGGAAGATACCCAGCGAGTTATACAGGGCCGGCGCATATTTCTCCACCACCATCTCTACCAGCTGCACGGCACCGGCAATGGTCGCAATGAACAGGATAAACGACAGGAACGTCAGGTCTACCGACGCCAGCGAGGAGTGTATCCAGCTCAGAGCCCCTTCGCCCAGGGTGTAGCGCAGGATCAGGTAATTGAGCGGGGTGGTCAGGATCATCACAAAAATAACCGCCAGCCCCAGCCCGAATGCCGTTTTAAGCTTCTTGGACACGGCCAGAAACGAGCACATGCCCAGGAAGAACGCAAAGATCACGTTCTCAATAAAGACGGCTTTTATGAACAGATTCAGATAGTGTTCCATGACAGAATAGAATTAAGACACATTGATGAGCTTCCGGTTGCGGCTGCGCTGCCACCAGATAAAGATGCCGATCAGGAACAGGGCGGCCGGCGGCAAGACCATCAACCCGTTGTTGACGTAGCCCATATCGTACAGGAACTGGGGAACAACCTTATAGCCGAATAGCGTGCCGGCACCCAGCAGTTCGCGGAAGAACGCGACGGCAACCAGGATGATACCATACCCTACACCGTTGCCAATGCCATCCAGAAACGCCGGCCAGGGGCGCTGCGCCAAGGCGAAGGCTTCGAGCCGCCCCATCACGATGCAGTTTGTAATGATCAGCCCCACAAATACCGACAGCTTGCGGCTGATGTCGAACATATAGGCTTTCAGAAGTTGGTCGACAATGGTCACCAGCATGGCCACCACAATCAGCTGCACAATAATGCGGATGCGATTGGGAATGGAATTCCGGATAGCGGAAATAATGAGGTTGGAAAAAGCGGTTACAAACGTAACGCCCAGGGCCATAATAAGGGCCGGTTTCATCTGCACCGTTACGGCCAGCGCCGAGCAGATACCCAAGACCTGCACCGTAACCGGGTTGGTATCGTCGAGCGGGTCACGTAAGGTTTTCAGATCCTTCTTGGAAAGAAGATCTTCCCGCTTCAGGGTTAATCGACGCCGGGGAGCTTTTGGGGGCTCCGAAACTGGCGTGGGAGTAGCAATGGGGGTGGTTTCTGCCTGCATGATCTTTAATGTTTCAGGTTATATATTTCTGGTTCCGTCCGCCCGGCTGGAACCAGAAACAGCTACATTCGATTACTGCCTTTTACCTTCTGAAAATAAGCCAGATACGGGGCGATGCAGTTTTTCAGCATCGCGTCGGTGCCGCGGGAGGTAATGGTGCCTCCCGAAATGGCGTCTACGCGGTGTTCGTTGCCAACCGCGCTTTTTTCGCTCTTCTTGATCACGTTGACGGAGATAAACTGGTTATCGTCCGACATGATCTTCTTGCCCTGGAACTGTTGTTGAAAAGGAATCTCGGAAATTTCGGCTCCCAGGCCGGGGGTTTCGCCCTTATGGTCGAAATACGTGCCATAAACGGTGTTGAAGTCATCCTCCAGCGACACATACCCCCAGATAGGGCCCCACAGGCCGACACCCCGAACGGGGATGATGTAATACTTCTTACCGCCATCGCCCGTATATACGTACAACGGCAGATCGCGCGCTTCCGGTTTTTTGCCAATCTCATCTTTCATATCGACGGCTGTCGCCCGGATACCGGTTTTCTCGTTGCCGGAAGCATCCACCACAATCTCCTGAATGCGGGTGGCGTAAGCCTGTTCCAATTCGGCCCTTTTTTCGGAGCTGAACCGCACGGCCCGCAGGATATTCGATTTTTTGTCGAGGGCTATATTGGCCTCCTGCGCCGGCTTCAGGCCCTCAGCGGCTACGGCCAGTACCACCGCCGTAATGACAGACAGCACGGCGGCATAAATCAGGGTATATCGGTTGCTATGCACGTTTAACGCGGTTTTTGATGTGTTGCTCGACAACGACGTAATCAATCAGCGGGGCAAAGACATTCATCAGCAGAATGCTCAGCATTACCCCCTCCGGGTAAGCCGGGTTGAACACCCGTAAAATAACCGTAAACGCTCCAATCAGCAGGCCGTAAACCCATTTGCCCCGTTCGGTCTGGGCCGCCGAAACCGGATCGGTCGCCATATACACCGCTCCGAAGGCAAAACCGCCCAGCAGCCAGTGGTAATAGGCCGGCGTGTGCATGGCGTTGTTGATCAGCTCGACAGGAGCGACCAGGTTCAAAAACGCTCCCATAACCCAGGCCCCGGCAAAGCAGGAGGCAATGATTTTCCAGCTACCGACCCCGGTGATAATCAGAATAAACGCACCGAGCAGACAGGCAAAAACGCTGGTTTCGCCAATGGAACCCTGTTCAATACCCCAGAACATACCCGGGACGCTGGCCATCTGGCGGTAGTTGGTGTCAAACGCGACCAGGTTGGTAGCGCCCGAATAAGCATCGACAATGGCGTGGCCGGGTTCGGGAGAGAGATCCGTCCAGACGTCGCCCGACATATAGGCCGGAAACGCGAAGAACAGAAAGGCGCGGGCCAGCAGTGCCGGGTTCATGAAGTTCATGCCCGTACCGCCGAAAATCTCTTTGCCCAGCAGCGTGCAGAATACGGCCGCCAGCGCCACCATCCAGAGCGGAATCGTTACGGGCAGGGTCAGCGGAATCAGCAGCCCCGTGACCAGATACCCTTCGCTGACCTGGTGATTGCGGACAATGGCGAACAAAAACTCAACACCCAGGCCGACAGCGTACGAGACAATAACAATGGGCAGTACTTTCCAGAAGCCGAACATGAAATTATCGAACAGCGACATCTCCATGCCGTAGGCGCGGTAGTGCTGGTACCCTACATTCCACATCCCGAACAGGAGCGTTGGTATCAGGGCAATGATTACCGTAAACATAGTACGCTTCATATCCATGGCATCGCGGATATGGACACCATGCCGGGTGGTACTCCCCGGCACGAACAGGAACGTTTCGAGGGCGTCGAAAGCCGGATGAAACTTTTCAAGTTTACCCCCTTTCTCAAAATGCGGCTTGACCGAGTCTACTAATTGACGAGCTATTTTCACGGCAGTACTTATTAAAGCGGGTTAGGAAATCAAAATTGTTCCAGGTTTCAGGCTGGTAGGTAAACCTGAAACCTGGAACCTGAAACAGATTAACCTTCTTGTCTAGCGTATTGAAGTCCTTCGGCAATGATGCGCTGGACGTCGATTTTGGAGGTACACACAAATTCGCAGAGGGCAAAATCTTCTTCGGAGACTTCGTAAATGCCCAGCTGTTCCATCCGTTCAATGTCTCTGGCCAGAATGGCCTTCAGCAGGTGGACGGGGTAAATGTTCATGGGCAAGACCTTGTCGTACTGACCCGTCAGCACAAAGGCCCGCTCTTCACCATGCAGATTGGTATCGAGGTTATAGGTACGGGTGGGGGTTAGCCAGGAGAAGAAGGTACGTGACAGACTCAGCTTTCCAAGGCCCGGCAGCAGCCAGCCTAGAAACTCTGGTTCATTGCCCTCCGGGATCAGGGTAAGCTGGTTGGTATAGAACGACAGGAACTCAGTGGGCGCGGAGGTCTGGCCCGTCAGCACGTTACCCTGGATATAGCGGACAAAGGCATCGCCTGCCACCCGGCCCTCGGTGATGCTGCTGATGCGCTGGCCGGTCGCCATCCGGAAATACTGGGGTGCGGTAACACTGCTGCCGGTAAGGGCGATGATGCGGTCGGCCCGGTAGCGTCCCTCGCGGAAAAGCCGGCCGATAATGATCACGTCCTGCGGGTGCACATACCAAACAATGTCGCCTTTCTGAATAGGGTCAATGTGGTGGATCTGTACACCCACGTTGCCGGCCGGATGCGGCCCCTGAAAGTAATGTACCCGGCCCAGGGGTTCCAGTTCGGCTTCGGTCAGACTTTCAGGCAGACTGCGGCCAAAACTCAGGTGCAGATTACCGTTGGCCAGTTGCCGGAGTGCAGCAAGTCCGGTCAAAAAATTCTCTTTCTCAAAGCCGATGATGTAGCTGAGATCCGGTGCCAGCGGAGCGGTATCAAAACAGGACACAAAAATAGCCTTGGGCGTATCGAGCGGATCAGCGATCAGCGAGAAGGGGCGCTGCCGGATATACGCCCAGCAGCCACTCTCAGATAGCTGCTCAATAAGCTCCTGGCGGTCCAGTTGGGCGGGATTGGTGCGGGCGAACTCAACATAGCGGCTGTCACCTTTGTCGGGCAGAATCCGGATTTCGAGGATACGTCGTTTTTCGCCCCGTACCACTTCGACTACTTCCCCACTGACGGGTGAAGTAAACCGGAGGTCAGGACGGTTCTTGTCGAAATAGATCGCTTGCCCCGCCAGGACATCGGTACCCGGTTCGACCAGTACCTTGGGGATTACCTCCGGAAAATCCGGAGGCCGAAGAGCGACTACATCAGATAGAGGAGTGTCGGAAAGCGTTTTATTGGGGCTACCTGCAAGTTTTATATCAAATCCTTTTTTTATTGCAATCGGCTTGGCCATAATCCTACTCAATCTTTTTATCTTACAAATCAATCAGGATTTGCCAGAAATCAAAGAAAAAAGCCCAAAAGATTCCATAAAAAAAGTTTTGGCCCTGGTAATAGGTTGAGAGGCAGAGGGATTATGATGGTGACTTCTGTTAATTCTGCCTGGGCCAGGCTCTGGCCGGAAAGTCACTAAACAAAGCTAAATAGTTGTGTATGAGAAAGAAGCGGTGAGAGACGTGGGCCGGCCTACCAAACGCGCTTATATATACCCCTTTTGGGGTATTTTATACCGTATTTTCCCCTATTTACGGCCGGATTAGCAACATTTTTATAGGTTTATTAGTCGTAACAACGAACGGTCATTATGACCGCCTTCCTCACGTTATGAATCGACTGGTGTGCCTGTCTCTGCTATGTCTCAGCGGATTGGTGCCGTTACAGGCCCAGTACCGGGTCCGGCACTATACCATCCGCGATGGCTTAGCACAGGGGGGCGCTTACTACATGCTCAAAGACTCGCGCCGGTACCTCTGGTTTTTGTCCGAAGATGGGTTGACGCGCTTCGACGGTACCCGGTTCGTCAATTATTTCTCCTCAAAAACAGACCCGGCCAGCGGGCCTACGGGTGACACCGGCAGCGGACTGGTAGAAGCGGCTAACGGTGACCTCTGGTTTGGTACCGAGCAATGCCTGAACCATTACCACCGGCCCACCAACCGCTTCACTACTGTTTTTGCCCGTGATGCCCAGGGCAAGTCCATACCTGCACAGACGCACGTATTTGCAACCGACTCTACCCGGATCTGGTACATTAATCAGGCAGAAGGCCTACTGAGCCTTGACTGGAAAACCGGTGAACGGAAGCGGCACTCGGCGGCCCTTCGCCACAACTCCGATTTCGGGAACGACTATATCCGGCACCATCCGCAGGCCCCGGAAATCTGGATGCTGATGCCTGATAAAGGGGTACTGGCGTTTAATTACCAGACACGAAAGACTCGTTATTTTTTCAGTAGCCGCCCCGACAACCAGGCTGGAGATATCCTCACGTTTTCGGCGTTGTATCCGGAGAGAGATGGTACTGTCTGGCTGGCCGGCAAGGCTGCACTGGTTGCGTTGGACCCGGCTACGGGTCAGTTCCAAACATACAACATGCCGTCAACGCTGGGTAGCGGTGGTATCTCGGGTATGGATAGTGACAGCCGGGGCACTCTCTGGCTGGGTACCAAGGGTGACGGTATTTATCAGTTCAGTAAGACGGAACGGCGGTGGGCCGGTATTATCCGGCATGATCCGTATGATGTCAATAGCCTGGCGACCAACACTGTGTCTGAACTATTGATTGATCCGGAAGGCGTTGTCTGGGTGAATGCTGATCCGATGGGCGTTGATCAGCTGACACCTGACTTCTATGGCGTCCGGCAATACCAGGTGAATCCGTTCCGGCCCCCTTCACTCAGCACCAATACGGTTTGGAAGCTGGTTGAGGACCGGCAGGGGCAGATATGGATTGGTACCTACATGGGCGGTATCGATGTGCTGAACCCTGATACAGAACGCGTTCGTCATTACGATAAGACTGGTAAACCGGGTAGCCTGCCGGGCCGGGTTATTTTTGCCTTGTACGCAGATCGCCGGGGGCGTATCTGGATAGGAGCCGACGATTCGTTCTGCTACTTTAACGCGTCTGCCGACTCGTTTGTGCCTATTCAATGGATCAAAACCAACTTTACGCAGAACGGCCTCCGGGTGGTAGCCGTCTGGGAAGAAGCCGACGGGCGGTTACTGCTGGCCACCCGGAGCGGCATGTACCGGTACAATCCAGCCACCAATCGAATTACGCTGCTGGCTGAGCCGGAGGTGGCCTTTTCCCGAACACTGCATTATGATTCGACTACGCGCTATCTGTTTGCCGGCCGACGGCTGCGGGATCTAATCTGTTACCGGATGGAAGGCGACTCGCTTTGTGTTCAGTATACGGCATTGCCCACCCTGGGTGTGCAGGATATTACGCCCGATAAAGACCCCACCCGGCTTTGGGTAGCAACTACCAATGGTCTGTATCTGCTGCGGGCTGCCGACGGAAAAATTCTGCGTTCCTGGAACGAGAAAGATGGACTGCCGCACCGTGTAGTCTACAGCGCCCTGCCCGACCGGCTGGGCCGGCGCTGGCTCAGTACGAACCGGGGTATCGCCGTCCTCGATCCGCAGACGGGGCAGATCAGTCAGGTGCAATCGATTGAACCGGCCGAGTTTAATAACAGTGCTTATCTGCTGACCAGCTCGGGGGAAATGTACTTCGGCAGCACCAGCGGTTTATATCGTTTTGACCCATTGCGGCAGCGGTTTCAACAGCAGGCCGTGACGGTGAACCTGACCCGGCTGTTAATCAACGACCGCCCGATCGATCTGGATTCCAGTCTGGCGGAGATACACCGGATAGTACTACAGCCTGACCAGCGTACGCTGACCCTGCAGTTTGGGGCTATTGATTATTTCAGTGGCGGGCAGAACCGCTATCGCTACCGCTTGAAGGGCTACGACCAGAACTGGGTCGAGAGCGGTCTGGCGAACACCGCCCGATACGCCAACTTACCCCCTGGTGACTATACTTTTGAAGTGCTGGCGGCCGATGCCGAAGGTCGTTGGATGAACCAGCCACGTCGGTTGGCTGTAGTGGTAAAGCCTGCTATTTGGCAAACCGATTGGTTTAAGGCGGTTAGTCTGTTGCTGCTCGGGGGAATTATCTATGCCGGTTTCCGTCGGTACCTGCGCCGGCGTCTGCGGCAGCAACGGCGCGAGTTCCGGTTGCAGGCCACCACCCAGCAGGCCGAGCGGGAACGAATTGCCCGTGATCTGCACGACCACATCGGTCCGGACCTGGTAGCGCTGAAGTTGCAGCTCGAAGCGATCCGGGAGGATAAGGCCGACTTATCCCTCCGGCAAATGCTTAACCAAACCATTGCACAGGCTAACCGCATTGTGACCGATCTGCGGCAGGTATCGCATGCGCTGATGCCCGTCAATTTGCAGCAGCAAGGCTTGATTGATACGCTGGAAGACTTTATCCGGCAGGTAACCGCCGGCCCGAACAGCCCGGAGATAAATTTCACGCACGAGCTGGCAGCGTCTTTACCGGAGACCATACAGCAGTCACTGCTACAGATTGCAAAAGAACTCATTCATAACGCCCTGAAACACGCCCAGCCTACCGTGATTGATGTGGAGTTATACCAGGAGAACGGCCGGGTTTTATTAGCGGTATCAGACAACGGCCAGGGCTATAATCCTGAACTGGTCATGCAGCAGGCCAGGGGCATCGGATTCCGCAATATTCAGGCGGTTGTGAAACAATTAAAAGGGCAACTGGAAATTGTTGCGAAACCTACTGGTGGTATGCGGCATCTGGTGGAGGTATCAGCCTATAAAGAATAGAGAGAAATTCCATCAGATAGTAAAAGCGACCTGAACAAATATATTCAGGTCGCTTTTACAATTTTATAACAGATACTGCCAAATTTAGGACATAGTTTCTCTTTACTCTCAAGTTCTTCTCATCCGTTTACAGTTGTTTCAATACCCGCTGGCGGAACAGCACTCCTTCTGAAGTTTCAATGCTAATGAGGTAAATGCCTTCCGGCAGTTCTGATATGCCTGCTTTCAAATGCCCGGTCCCATCCTCTGGTTCGATCGACCAGTTACCGCGCATACGACCCTGCAAATCATATAGCCTTACTTTAGCTGGTACACTCAGTCCCTGTATCTCTATTTGTATGAACTCTGTAACGGGGTTGGGGTACACCTGCACCTGCACCATCTCGGCAGATATAGTCCCCTGACGGGCATTACTCAACGAACAACTGCCGTCTAGCAATGTTTGGGCGCTACCAGTGAGACCATTCACGTCGGTTACCGTGAGCTGGACTAAATACCCCTGCAACCCGTTGAAGTTACCTTTTGTTCCGGTGATTTCTAGCGTAGGCGAATTAGCTACTGGTTTAAAGGTAACCTGGCCGATTTTGACCGCATTGGTCCCGATAGGCTTATAACTGGTAGAGTTAGGGGCCTTGTACGACCAAGTGTATGTATACGGAGCAGCGCCATTGGTCACGGTCATAGTTATCGGTAATGTTAGCGTGGTTTGCGTGGGAGGGGCCGTTTTGACGCAGATGTTGATTGGCCCCTCCACATTAAGACCGGCGACAATTACATAACCTAGTATCTGAATGGTGCCGGAGTTTGAGCAGCCATTGACGTCGGTAACTGTTACAGAATAAGGCGTTGTGCCTAGTGGTGGATTGATAACAGTGGTTTGCGTGGTGGCTCCGGTACTCCACTGATAACTAGCTCCCGCGCTGGACGTTAACGCCACATTCTGTAACGCCAGTACGACTGTAGTAGCGGTAGAGATAGTTACTAATGGTAACTGGTTAATATCAACGGTAGCAACTGATGAGTAAGCCGGATCACAGTCACTATTGGTCAATTTTGCCTGAAAATAGGTTTTAACCGTCAGGTTACCTGTGTTTAGCGTTGTTCCGGTTTCTTCAGGAATATCCGTCCAAGTGCTGTTGTCGGTACTCTTCTGCCATTGAATATTGCCGATCTGTCCTGTCAGGCTTATGGTTGTGCCGCTACCGGAACAAACCGAAGCAGAAGCGGCAATGGCCGTTCCTCCCACTGGTGCCGGGGTGACGCTTACTGTGGCGACGGAGGAGTAGGCCGGATCGCAACCACTTTCGGTTAACTTAGCCTGATAGTACGTAGTGGTCGTTAAATTACCTGTGTTGAGAGTCGCACTGGTTTCTCCGGGAATATCTGTCCAACTGATATTATCGGTACTCATTTGCCACTGAATGTTGCCGGCCTGACCCGTTAGGTCTATCGTAGTGCCAAAACCTGAGCAAACAGAACTGGATGTGGCGGTGGCTGTTCCACCCACAGAGTTACAGCCCCCAGTAATATTTACCTGTAAGGTAATAATGGTTGTTTTAACCGGACTGCCGTCGTCTGTTGCGGTCAACGTAATGGTAGAACTGCCGATATTGCATTCGGCAGCGGTAAGCTGAAGGTTTACGGTTGAGATTACCCCATTCGTTACCGATGCAGTGGTATTGCATAGTCCGCTGGTGTTAACGTCCGTAGTGACGCTTTGCCCAACTTCAGGGCCGATAAATTCAATGGTATATGATGCTGCCTCACCCACCTGTAAATTAATGGTGTTGTTGGCCGGAAGATTACTGGCAATAGGGGGGATGTTTTCAGCCGAGCTTACGTTAAAGCTAAAGCATTTGCCATCCAGATAATCGACACCATCGTTGGCCCCGCCGGGACCATCATAAGCACTGCCGGGTACATTAAATCGGCCAACTTGGATGTAATTTACACCATCGCCTTTATTAACTCCAACTGTAGCCGGAGACCCCTCAAAACCTCCTGCTCCACCCGATGCATCACCGGTTGTCCATTGCATATCATCGTAATAAAAGGCTACGTTATTGCCTATGCCAATGATAGGGTCTGCTCCGTTACTAATAATGATTTGAAAGGTGTTTACTTTATCCCCTTTTACCTCATAATAACCAACGGCATCCCAAGTAACAATCATGTAGGTAGGTGTGACTTTGTAATAAATAGCTCCTGGTAAGGGGCTTCTGGTATCAACATCAGCCCAGAATGCCGCGACCATTGGAAAAGAAAACGGAAAACCAGTGGGGGTATACTCTTCATAGGGACCCGTAAATGTTAAATTTCCGTTGGTATTTATGTATACACTATTGTAGGAGGAGCCATATAAGTCAAATGTAAATGGTAATGGAATTGGTCCCAAGGAGCCATCATCATTGCGAGGCACAGCGGTATAAGAACCGTCAACAGGAATAAAACAGGTGGAAGCAGCCAATCGGGCAGAAGAGGCTGTTTTCTGTTTAGCTGAAGATTCGAAGACTTGTTTTTGTTATTAGATGTAGCAGGGACAACAGCCATTCGGGCTCTGGTATAGCTAGATACCTTCCTGGCTTTCATTGTTTCATAATCAGGATTTTGTTGCGCAGGGTCATGAACTTGCTGCCCAAATGTAGTGCCTAAAGGAACTGCAAAACTTAACAGAAAGATAAATAATATTTTATAATAATTATACACGCTTATTTGCTTTCTACTAATGCTAAAAAGTGCCCTTTCAAATTTAAAATCAAATTCTCTGTCTGGAAGAGAAGCCATTAAAGGCATTAAAATTTCGATGATGTTTTTGTAAAAAGTTGACATGATAAAGAGGATTTAGTTAAGAATAATATATTTTTATAAATAGTTGTCAATATGATATCTATAGTGTACTCTTCAAGTAGATAGATTTATTCGTGAACAGAAGAATTTAGGTATGTTTTCTACATGTAAAGCTATTTGTTGATTCGATAAAAGTCCATACGCTAAAAGGTGTATTTTTGATATACGTATTTCTACGTGTTCAGCGGGTTTTCTGTTTTAACTCATCCCTGTTTCCTACCTACTTTTAGCTATATACGCCTATAAAATATATTCTTGGAGCTCAGCAGCAATACCCCAAAAGGGTATTTTTCTTATCATAACTTATCGTTATTTTGAGACCTGAAATATTAACTGAAAGCTAAACCAACCTTAGTATAGACAGTGCATGAAAGGAGTTTACTGGAGTTTACTGTTTCTGCTGAGTAGTATACACCTGGTGGCCCAGGTGCCGCTGATGCGTAATTTAACCGTGGGCGATGGTTTACCCAGTTCGTTTGTGTACCGGGCGTTTCAGGATTCGGAGGGATATATGTGGTTCTGTACCGACAAAGGCGTGGCCCGCTACGATGGCTACAAGTTTGAGGTGTTCACCAGCCAGAACGGCCTGCCCTACAATGATGTATTTGGTTTGATTGAGGACCGGAACAAGCGGCTCTGGTTTACCAGTTATGCCTACGCCTTCAGCTACTATGACATCGCTACCCACCAAATGAAGGTGGTACCGAATACCGTTACGCCAGCTACCTCGGAGCATACCTGGGGCATTGTCAGTTTTGCCAGTGGGGCAACTCATATGGTCCTGAGCGACCTGTCGGGAGTAGTGGTTACCCAGCAGAATGAGGTGCTGCCGGCCCGGAGCGACAGTCTGCTGCAGCGGCATTACTTTCTCGGTCCTGTTTTTAGCCCCAGATCGTTTAATAAATCAACCAGCATTTACGAAAACAGTTCTTTCCTGACTTTAGGTGGCAGACCGCTTGTGCCACCTGCCGACAATATGAACCGGCATGCCATTGCTACCTTCCTGTATTATCCGTATGGTACCTACTATTGCACCGATACCCAACTCTTTCTGTGGGACGGGGACCGGCTGGTGTCTAAATCGGTCGCCGATCTGAGCCGGTTCGGCAATGACCGTATTATTCGGCTGAGTAAGATAGGCGCGTCCCGGCACATCCTGGTGATAACCGAAAAAGGGCATTTTGTTATCGATGAGCGGCTGAATCGGGTTACGGAGTTCGATTTTATTGCCGAATTCAAAGTAAACAGCCTGACGCTTGATCGGGATAATAACCTCTGGATAGCGACCAAAGACAGGGGTATTTTTCTGTTGCCCCGCAAGCAGTATAAAGCCTGGATGTATCCAGAGTTAACCGATGTGTCTGTCAAGGCTATCGCCACTGATAAATCGGGTCGGCTTTGGCTGGGCAGTAGCCAGGGGGATGTGTACGTTCTGGAGGATCGTCAGTTGCATAAGATTACTCTAAATATCCACTACCGGTTACCCGTCAAAAAGCTGTTTTTGACTAACAATGAATTGTTTATTACCTGGGAGGACTACCTGAGTGCGATTATCCCGCTGAACCAGATCCGGAACTATACGGTGCCGGCGGTACAGGAGCAGGATGTCCGAACGGCAGACATGCAGGTAATCCTGATCCGTGCCGAGGCCGGTAAACCCTGCGTATTCCGATGGAAAAATATTAAAGACATTTGCCAAGATTACACGGGCAACATTTATCTCTCGACCCCCAACCATGTGTATCGGTTAACCGCTCTCCCAGACGCCAGAGAAATACGGTTTATTCCGGAGACGGGAAGGGTGCTGGCGTTAGCGGCCGACCGCCAGAATACGGTTTGGGTCGGGGCTCCCTCCGGACTTTCTATGATCAGGGACAACCAAGCCAATCGTTTGCCCGTACATACCGCCCGGCATGCTATTACCCAAAAGCCTATCAGTGCCATTGTAACCGATCTGTTGGGTGGTGTATGGGTGGCTACTGACGGTTATGGTTTGTATAAACTCATGGCCAATAGGGTACAGACTATTCCGGAACTGACGGGAGCCAGTATAAAATCACTTAGCTATGATCAAGGCCAACAACGTTTATTTGTCTTAACGAACCGGAGTGTTTATGTGATCACCAACCGGGCCGGAGGGGATGGATATACCCTGAAAGAACTTACGCCGGATGACGGCTTGCCTGCGCACGAAATTCAATGTGTTGCGTACGTTGATACCTTTCTGTATGCAGGTACCGACAAAGGGCTGCTGAGGTTCAACCCGGCGCTTTACATTAACCAGCAAACCAGGACTGACCTTCCGCTGTACATACGAGGCATTGAGGTGAACAACCGCGATACAGCGGTTGCCGATCGCCTGGAGCTAACGCACCGCCAGAATACCATTCGGTTCAATTTTATTGCCTTATCCTACCACAACGCTAAGCAGGTACAGTATGAATACCGGATGCTGACGGATAATGGATTCTTCGATGCGCACTGGCATCCGGTAAACGGCCAGTTGTTCAAGGAGTTTCAGAACCTGCCGCCGGGTGAGTATCAGTTTTTTCTCCGGGCGTCTGATCCGGACGGCAACAAAACACAACGGAAGGCACCCCTTACGCTGGTAATCCAACCGCCCTGGTGGCAGACTAGTTGGGTGGTCATATTTTCAGCCGTGCTACTGATGGCGGGCCTGTATTACGGTGTTCGTTGGTATACCAGCCGCAAATTATTGCACCAGCGAAACGTGCTGAAATGGACTCTGCTGGCTCAGGAAGAGGAGCGTAAACGGCTGGCCGCCGATCTGCACGATGACCTCGGCGCGACGCTGGCGGCTATCAGGGTGCAACTGGAGTCGTTTCAGCAGCCTGCGTCTTTGTTGTCGGGTTCAATTAAGATGATGGACAAAGCCCTGCGTGACCTCCGGTTTATCTCGCATAACCTGATGCCGCCCGAGTTCTCGCAATTAGGGCTGGCGGAGGCTATTCACGATGCCGTCAGCCGGCTGGAGCGTGTTTCGGGTCGCGAGGTAGTATTCGTTTCGTACGGCGATGAGCAGAGGCTTTCGGCCGAAGTGGAGCTGACGGTGTATCGGATTGCGGTAGAACTGATTAACAACGCGGTAAAACACGCCAACTGCCGGGTAATTAATGTTCAGCTTATATTCTTCCCAAATCGGCTGACGCTCATGGTCGAAGACGACGGGAATGGGTATATAAAACCGGATTCCGGCATAAAGAGCGGAATTGGCGACCGGACAATTCGTTCCCGCGCTAAATTTTTGAATGCTAAACTACAGGTCGACTCCGGTGCTAGAGGAACAACTGTAAGTCTGGAAGTGCCCGTCTGAGTAAATCAGCCGGTACGGGACACCTACTCGGCCGGTAGGTACACCGTGAAGACTGAGCCCTGGTCCGGCTGGCTGCGGACGCTGATGTGCCCGCCATGATTGTCGACTACTTTTTTGCAGATCGCCAGGCCCATGCCGGTACCTTCGTACTGGCTGCGGCCGTGCAGCCGCTGGAAAAGCCGGAAGATACGGTCCTCGTACTTCTGGTCGAAACCAATGCCATTGTCAGCAACCGAAATGGCGACGTAGGCCGGATGCCCGGTGAGCAGCACATCAGCGGGGAGCTGGTCGGCCGGCAGTTTATTCACTGTAATATGGATGACCGGTGGCTGGTCGGGTTTGGCAAATTTAAGGGCGTTGGACAGCAGGTTCTGAAAAAGCTGGCGTAACTGCATTGGATCACCGTTGATACGGGGCAGTGGTTCTGAATCAATCGTAGCTTCCTTCTCCTGCACAATGGTTTCCAAATCGCTTAATACCCCAGCAATCACTACGTTCAGGTCGATAGGCTCAAACGCCTGCTGATGCGTAGTCAGCCGGGAGTAGGTGAGTAGGTCTTTGACCAGGGCCTGCATACGGCCGGTCGCTCCCTGCATCCGCGTGATCAGGTCGGTTCCGGTACTACCCAGGTCTGGGGCAAACTGATCTTTCAGAATATCACCAAACGACTGAATTTTGCGGAGAGGCTCCTGCAGGTCGTGGGAAGCCACATAAGCAAACTGACTCAATTCAGCATTGCTGCGGTTCAATTCACTAACGGTCGACTCCAGTTCGCGCTGCGATTGTTCCAGCCTCTGTTTGGCCAAAGCCAGCTCTTCGTTCTCCCGGAGGGTCTGGCCCACAATCTTCTGGGCGTGGATATTGACCACAAAGCCTGTCCAGGCGGCTATTTTATCCGGTTCGCTCTTAATCGGCTGCATCGAGAACAGATGCCAGAGGTACTCCTGCGTGGCAGCGTTTTTCAGTCGGCATTCCTGATCAAAGGGTTTCCCGGCGGCCGCCTGTTGATTCCATAAGGTCCAGAATCGGTCAAAATCATCCGGGTGAATGACCTTCGCCCATTTCGTCTGGTTTAGGGCCTGGATAGACTGCCCCGTAAAATCAGTAACCCAGGCGTTGGCGTAAATAAACTGGCCGGCCAGATTAGCGGTAAAGATCATCAGCGGGAGGGCGTCTGTTACCCGCTTATAATGGTGTTCGCTATCTTGCAGACGTACGGCTAACTCCTGTAACTGCTCGTTTTTGCGTTTTATCTCGTCATAAGCCGATAGCGGCTGGTCACTGCTGAACTGAGACCGCCAACTGTCAATCAGCCCGGCATTGATTTTACGGGAACCCGGCAGGCAATAGTGTAAAGTAATCCGGCTGCCCTGATCTGTATTGGTTACCTCCAGTCGCTCTACCAGCCGCTGGGCGTACAACAGGCTTTGGTTGGTGGGATTGTCGACCGATAGATTCGAGTCTTCGATGACTGCTACCAGGTATTGATTTTTGCGGGAAGCTCCGGAGGGGCGCCATTCGGTGGCGTACAGCAACAGGACCGGTGCGGTTCCCTGTTCGATCACATAACGGGCTACCTCCGATACCGCCGTGGCAAACGTAGTTTGCGCTGCCAGGGATAAGCCTGCCAGTTCCCCCAGTTTCATAGTCCGTTTGTGGGCCAGAATCAGGTCCATTTCGTTGCCCAGTGATACGCTAACTAACTCCTCCATAATCTCTCTGCATACGGCCGATAAACAAAGATGAATCATCTGTTTGGCGGGCGTAGTCTTTATATAAGGCGGCAGCCAGAATGGTCAAATCGTACCGGAGAATAAACGGGTACTTTAAATGATCCCAGCGGGATTGCAGCCCATCGGAACACATCACCAGAAGTTGTCCCCGTTCAAGGGGTAATACATGATCGTTCATCGTATGGGGAAGGTTCATCCCGATAATTCCGTTATACGGCAGAAAATTTTTGGTAATCATGGGACCGCTAAGCCGGGTAGAAATGTTGCCGACTCCGCACCAGGTCCACTGCCGCGTTTGAGTATCATAGACAACAACGGAGCCTACCAATCCGCGGGTTTTGTTTACCGAACGGTGGATATGCCGGATAATATCAATCGGGCGATGATCCGGACACAGCCGAAATGCCTTGATGGCGGCCTGGACGGCCGCGTTAGCCTCGGGTCCATGTCCCAAACCGTCGCCCAGAAACAATTTAATGTGACCAGGCATCAGTTTAACAGAGCAGCCATCGCCACACAGGGTTTCGCCCGGCTTGGGGACTAGCAGTGACCGAAACTCAAAGCCAGGAGGGGTATTAGCTACCGGGTTTCTGAATATCCTGACCAGCAGAATAGTCCCCCAGCCTTTGAGCGAATACAGTTGCGCCTGATCGGCCAGGCGCTTAATCGAGCCCAGTCCGTGGCCTAATGTACCGGTGGTAGAGACCCCATCCTCCATCATCTTCGCCGGATCAGTCATGCCGGGGCCGTTGTCGATACTGATGAGCTCAAGACCCGAATTGTCGTTTGTCCGGAAATGCCGGACCAGTACGTCTCCTCCTCCGGCGTGTTTGATCAGATTGGAAGCCATTTCGGCAACAATCAGATCTATTTCGCTGAGCCGGTGGGGCTGAAAGCCCACCTGACCTGCTATTTGACTAATTCCTTTTTTGAGAAGAGCCAGATAACTCCGATCGGTTGCCTGAAATCGTACATGCGGGGAGTTATCCATTTTTCCATTTGATAATAGTTACAGTGGTGCCTTGCCCAACCGTACTTTTGATGTCAAATTCGCTGGCGAGCCGTTTGGCACCGGGCAAACCCAAACCCAGACTCTTACCGGTGGAGTACCCGTCCTGCATCGCCAGATTAATGTCGGCAATACCCGGACCTTTGTCGGAGAACGTTAGCCGGACACCCGTTTCGCGCCCTGTACTCACAACTTCGATCCGGACTTCGCCACCGCCGGCGTAGCGAAGCATATTCCGTACGAGTTCGCTGGCAGCCGTAATGAGTTTTGTCTGGTTGACTACCCCCATCCCGATCTTTAAGGCTACTTCTTTTACGCGGTTTCGAAAGGGGACTACATCCTGTTCTCTCGTAATGGGCACGCTGTCTTTACTCAGTGTCGTCAGCATCGTCATCCGCCATTTCATCATCAGCATCAGGGCCAAGCTTAGTCTGCAGGAGGGCCATACCTCGTTCTACGTTGAGGGCGGTATGGACTCCGTTCAAGGATAAGCCCAGCTCAATAAGCGTAATGGCGACCGCCGGCTGCATACCTACTACTACGGTTTCGGCATCAAGCACGCGGGTCATACTGGCAATATTGCCCAGAATGCGGCCCATAAATGAATCGACGATGGATACTGCCGAAATATCGATCAGCACACCACGGGACCCTGTTTTATGAACCATATTGATTAGGTCGGTTTCCAGGCTCAAAGCCAGCCGGTCATACAAATCAACCTGAATGGTTACCAGCAGAAAAGGCCCCATTCGCAGGATGGGTATTTTATCCATATGCAGGCTGATTTAAAGGGCCTTTTTTTCGATTTCCTGCCGCTTCACAACCAGTTTATGCATACTGAAGGCTTGCTTGAGCGCACTGGCCAGCGAGGCTTTAGTGGTGATATTGGATAAATCGATACCCAGGTGAACGATGGTCTGAGCGATCTCGGGCCGGATGCCGCTGATGATGCAATCGGCACCCATCAGCCGGGTGGCACTCACGGTCTTCATCAGGTGCTGGGCCACCAGGGAGTCAACAGCCGGCACCCCTGATATATCCAGGATGGCAATGCTGCTGCCGGTGTCAACGATCTTCTGGAGGAGGTTTTCCATCACCACCTGCGTCCGGGAACTGTCGAGGGTACCAATAATAGGCAACGCCAGAATGCCTTCCCACACCTGAATAACCGGCGTAGAAATGTCGCTGATTTCTTCGGTCTGCCGGAGTATAAGCTCTTCACGACCTTTAATAAAAGTCTCGAACGTAGTGATGCCGAAATTATCCAGCAGCCGGTTGACCTTTACGCTTTCGTCAAATAACAGCCTGGGGTCGGCTGCCATTTCCCGCTGGAGCAGTTCCAGAATAGCCTCTTTCAGACTAAAGATGTATTGCCCGGTTTCGCGGGGAGAAAACCCTTGCCGGGCACGGGAAATAGAAATACCGGATAATATCTCAAATACCTCGTCAAAATCCGTTGACTCCGCATTACTGATATTTTCGTCTGTCAGTGTCCTGGATAAGCCATCGATGAGATCTTCGGACTGCGCACGCAATTCGTCATTCGTCATCAGATCGTCTCGAAGACTGTCACTATTGAGTTGTTTTTGTATCCAGATGTCGAGAAGGTCCTTCTTGTTACTACGGATTAATCCGGTGACGCTATTGGCCATGTCTATTGAATTTAAGCAGGCTAAAAGTAGCTCACAAAAACATATTTATAAATTGAAATTATTCAATGGACCGGCCAACGGGTAATTGCCTACTGTGAGCCGCCCTTGCCTTTAACGTCAACTACATATAGAATGGCAAGCGAACCCGTCGCAATCAGGAAGAAAAGGAGGGCTCCTCCCGGTATGCTGGTAATAGTCGGAGCCTGTTGGGGCAGCTGCTGTTTATTCGAAAAGGTCAGGTGCTGAACGATCAGGAGGCTTAGGGCAAAGAGCACCATAAGACTAAAACGGAGCGTCTCATTTTTGATTTTCATAAACGCTTTCTCTTTAAATGTCGTGGTGTGGCTGGTGATTGGCACAAAGAAAACATTTATGTATGAAAAAAGTATAGCCAATTTAGTGAAAGGTTTGGGCTGAGTTACCGGATGGTGCGGACTTTGGCAGGGAAATTGTAAACAGATAGTGTGCAGAGGCTGCTTAACGGCTTTCTCCGATAAGCGATCTGATCCGGAGGTCCGGCAAGTGCTGACAGGAAGTGGAAAACGATGCCGGAAATGCCCTGGGTAGGGCACCTCTGATTTACTCAACAAATACACAACGTTATGAAAGCTGAAATCTTGTATAAACTGTGTGTGGGGACATTGGTACTCGTTTTTGTAGCCATGCTTCTCAACTGTTTTATGGTAAAGGATTATGGTATGGGCACGCTGGTGTGCTTTGGTTTCCTAGTGGGCTATCGGCTTTTTGATAAGAAGACCGTGTTGCATGAGGAGCAACAGATTGTGGAAGAATTGAAACAGCGTGACACATCCAAACGACATTAATGGGATGCACTAACAACAAAACAGCCCGGCAGACTAGTCTGCCGGGCTGTTTTTATACCCATTGGGCGCTACAGATAATCGACCAGCCGCCGACCATCGAGGGCGTTCTGAAATTCTTTGCGCAGTACCGCCCGCCGGCGTCGGGGGTGCGTTGAGACATAAAGTGCCCGCATCTTCAGCAGAAAGCCTGCCAGGAGATAGACGAAAAAGAGTGCCCCCAGAATCAGCAGCGACTGGGTGTTGGTGATGTTGCGGTGAAACATAAAGAACAGCACAATGTTGAACAGCGAGGTACTGCACAGAAGCGCTGTAGCACCGGCATGCGACAGGCCGTTGTCCAGCAGAATATGGTGCATGTGGTTACGGTCGGCCGAGAACGGTGAACGCCCGGCCAGGATGCGCACCATAAATACCCGCAACGTATCGAAAATGGGGATGATCAGAATTACAATGGCAATAATGGGTGCGTCGAAGAATGAGGTTGGATCGAAGCGGTACGACGAGTTGAGGTTTACAAAGCGAACCGCAAAGAATGCCAGCATAAAGCCGATAATCAGCGAACCCGTATTGCCCATGAATATCTTGCTGGTCTTGGAGAAGTTGAACCGGAGAAAGCCGATAAGGGCTCCCGCCAGCGTAAAGGCCAGACAGGCCATGGCAAAATGATTGGTTACCAGAAACCAGACGCCAAATGTGCCACTGGCAATGGTGGCCACTCCCCCCGCCAGCCCGTCGATACCGTCGATTAGGTTGATGGCGTTGGTCAGGGCGATAAAAATAAAACAGGTAAGCGCTACGCTGATCACCTCCTCAATATGATTGAAGCCCATAATGCCGTACAGGTAATCGACGCGCAGATCGCCAAAGAAAATCAAAATGAGCGCCGGCAGTACCTGAAAGAAAATCTTTTTGTTGGGGTCAATGCCAACCAGGTCATCTTTGATGCCGATAAAGAACAGAATTGTCATACCGACAATCGACAGGTTGGTCCGGTATATATCCGTCTGGTCGATACTTGGCCAGAGAAAATAGCTGATGAGCACGGCCGCAAAAATGGCAATGCCACCAAACGTCGGCGTCGGCGTTTTATGCGCCCGGCGCTCGCCCGGTTTTTCCATCAGGGCCTTTAATTCCGAAATTTTAATCACCACCGGAATCGATACCACCGATACAAAACAAGCCACCAGAAAAGACAGCATACACTGGTACAGACCCAGCATAAACAGCTCGTCGTTAAGCTTATTCTGAATAAAGGCGAGTAGTAGATCAAGATTCATACGATTGGTTGCTTATACGGTATAGGTATTGCCGGTACAGCAAGCAGACAGGCTGCAAAAAATTGCATTTTTTCTGTATTTATCAAGTAACCGGCCCTAAGTTATGGTTGTTTTTACCTTACGGTATGCTTAACTGCCACTGGGACCTTTGCTTATAAACTGTCCAATCTTGCGTAAGGGTTTCAGCCATAGTGTAAATATATACGGTTTTAATCCGTTCAGTTCCCAGGCAAGCTGGTCTTCACGGTTCGCCTTTAACCGGTTTTTCAGCGAACTGTTGCTCATGCCACCTTCCCGCATCACTACCAGAACCTCATGCAGATAACTAACACTGATTCTGTGTTTATGGATGAAGCGGAGCATCAGTTCATAGTCGGCTGCGCTACGGAGCTGAAGATTAAACAGTCCATACTGATCATAAATACGTTTGCGGGCAAAGAAAGCCATATGGCCGGGCATCCAGCCCCACAGGAAAGCTCCGTCGCGGTACGGCCCGGAATTCCAGTACCGCTTTACCTGCTGAATATTATCGCGGTTAACGTAGAGCATATCGCCGTATACGGCATCGCTGCCGGTTTGCCGGAACCGCTCTGCCACATGGGCAATGATGTCGTTGTGCGGGTAAAAGTCGTCGGCGTTCAATAAGCCGATTATATCGCCCGTTGCCATCCGGATACCTTTGTTCATGGCATCATACAAACCCTTGTCGGGTTCAGACACGAACCGGGCGAGCCGGTGTTCATACGACCGGATAATGTCGACGGTACCGTCGGTCGACTGCCCGTCGATCACAATGTATTCAATATCCGGGTACGACTGATTCAGAATAGATTCAATGGTGCTGCGGATGGTGGCAGCGCCGTTGTAAACGACTGTTATGAGGGAAACTTTCACGCGATAATGGCTCTTTTTCTGACAAATAGCGCCGGATTGCCCTGGTATATGCCGTAGGCTTCCAGCGGTCGGGTTGCTACGGAGCCAACGGCCAGTACGGCATGGGAGTGGCAGGTAACCCCCGGACACACCACCGACCGGGCACCAATCCAGACACCGTCTTCCAGCACAATGGGTTTGGTCGTCAGGTCGAAGGCCGGGCTGCGGTAATCATGATTGCCTGTGAGTAGCATAGCCCCCTGGGAAATGCAGACATGACTGCCGATCGTAACCGGCGACAGGTTGTCGATCCAGACGTTCTCGCCGATCCAGACATGATCGCCTAGCTGCAGAAACCAGGGATATTTGATGTTCACGGCTGGTTTAATAACGGCCCCGGTACCAATACGAGCGCCAAACAGCCGCAGAATTGCCACCTTAACGGCTACGGGTATAGGTAAATAGGAATTCAGAAAAACGGCGTTGGTCAGGAACCAGAGCACAATTTTCCATTTTGGCCCCGGCTGGTACCAGTCGTTATTGAACCGGGACAGGTCCGTTCTGGTGCTGGTCGTCGGGGAGAAGGTCTTTTCCATATTCGTCTTTAAAGAACTTAACGATAGCGGCTTTGTCGCGGCCGGCCCGCAGGTATACCTCCAGCAGCTTGGCATCGACCAGAAAACGGTACCACAGACCCTGTAGAAAATGCCAGACGAAGCCTTTGCTGCCATCCAGAAAACCGAGCCGGATCAGGTAGCGATACACAAAATACAGCACCGGCCGGGTAAACAGCGGCAGACTGGCATACCGTACCTTGAGGTATCGTTTCCGCTGCTCCTGGGTGCCAAAGAGTTTTGGGTCTACCCGAATGGTTTCGTCAAAGTTATACCGAATATTCAGCAAATCGATGACTTCCCGAATGGCGTACAGATTGTGTTTCTGGGTCCACCAGGTCAGGTTATTGAGGTTATGGTCGACAATATCGTGGGCGAACTGGATGGGTTGCCCGGCGGTGAGCTTAATATGCTCGTCCATCCAGGTCTGTTCGCACAGGCCCTGGCCGCGACGCCACAACCGCAGCAGCCAGATGGGGTAGTAGCCACCGTACCGGATCCATTTCTCCATAAACACCACCCGTCGCTTGACATAAACGCCACTGACGCCGGCCGGTAACGTGGTCAGGCGCTGGCGGATTTCGTCGGCCAGTTCGGGGGTTACGTATTCGTCGGCATCCATACGCATCAGCCACTGCGTCTGGTAAGGTGTGTGCTCAATGCCGAAGTTAAATTGGGTAGCGTAGGTGATCCAGGGATTTTGCACCACCTCGGCCCCCAGACTGCGGGCTATCTCTACGGTTCGGTCGGTCGAGTACGAATCCACGATAAATACCTTGTCCGTAAACCGGTGAAGGCTTCGGAGGCAGCGGGCGATGTGTTTCTCTTCGTTATGCGTCAGAATGATAACAGATACATCGGTCATCGGCGGAGAATTTTGTCATACTCATCCAGCAGCCGTCCGGCAACGACTTCTATATCATATTGTTCGCGAACCAGGTTCAACGCATTCTGCCGGACTTGTTCCCGGTACGCATCGTTGTGCAGAAGTTCTTTTAACCCGGCATATACACTATCGGTATTTAACTCGACCAGACAGGCTGCTTTCCGTTGGCGAATCACCTCACCAAACCCCACGCGGTCAGACAAGAGTGCGGGCAGGCCGGCTGCCATCGTTTCCAGCACGGCCATCGAGAAGCCTTCTGAATAGGACGGAAGCACAAAAATGTTGGCATCCGCTAAAGCCGCTTTCTTGGTATCGCCGGTAATCATACCAACCCGGATTATCCTGTCCTGAAGACCATGGTCTGCAATATAGGCATTGGTGGCTGCCTGATAACCATCATCCGGGCCGGCCAGTACCAGTACCGCATCGGTATAGTCCCGGGTGTACCGATGAAAGGCAGGCAGAAGCAGGTCCAGCCCTTTTTTACGGTTCAGGCGACTCATAAAGAGCACCATCTTTTTATCGGCCGGTATGCCGTACTGCTGCCGGAAGGAACCCTTTGGCGGTAGCACCGCGAAATCCTGCAACGGAATACCGTTTGGAATGATAACGGTGTTTGGGTGGCGATGGCCCAGGTACCGTAGCAAGTCCTGTTCTTCATCGGTATTGTTGATCTGAACCAGATCGGCCCGTTCGACAAGTCGTTTCTGGAGGACGAACGACATAAGTTGTTTCTTCCAGTAGCCGACGCGGTAGGTCCAGCGGTCGAGCAGGCCGTGAATGGTAATGACTTTCGGAACGGTTCTGTCAATCAGGAAGGGAGCAACACTGCCAAAGTGCCAGATGCCGTGACAATGGATAATGTCGTACTCGTGAATGTGCTGCTTAAGGTACCGGTACAACTCAACCGAGAATTCTTTAAAGTAGTTGCTCACCGGTGGGTTTCGCAGGCAGGGGATAACGCGGGCCCCTTCCGGTACAGGGTAAATTTCGTCGCCCGGAGACATCGGACTTAAAATATCAACCTGATGGCCCCTGGCAATGGCTACCTTAGTATGATCGTAAATAATTTTGGGCGGACCGCCTATTGACCAGGTGTAAGCACAAATGTTGAGTATCCGCATAGGGGAGCAGGACGTATCGCTGGTGCAGAGCAGCGCATAAAGCCAGATGTTGAGTGTATATTATTGAAAAATTGCCGCAAGTAACTATGAACCGTTGAGTTTCACAAATCCCTGAAGCATTTCCCGGGCAACGGCTTCGGGAGCATAGGGTTCGATGAGTTGACGGGCAGCCTGACCCATTTGCGCCCGGTTTACGTCATTGTTCATGAACATTGTCATGTAGTTTGCCAGTTCTTCGGGCTTATAGGGATTAATTACAAAGCCATTACGGCCATGCTGAACCAGATCAATAGCGCAGCCACAACGCTCTGAGACAATAACAGGCATGCCGCATACCATAGCTTCGTTGACAACGAGCCCCCAGGTTTCAGACCAGCTCGGCAATACCAGCACATCGGCTAGTGACAGCGATTCCGGCACACGGTACCACGGCTGGCCGGGCAGAAACCGGACCAGATGCTGCAGGCCCAGTGCCTGAATGCGTTGGCTGAGCTTTTCCTGAAGCGGGCCCTCCCCAAATAGAATCAGACCCCACCTGGACAACGCTGAGTCTGTAGTCGCCTGAACCTGCTGATTGGCCAGGGCAAAGGCTTCAATAAGAGTTTCCAGATTTTTTACGTCGATCAGACGCCCAACAAAAATGAAGTTGTTGGCGGGGAGCCCCAACTGTTGCTGGCGCTGGGTTCGGGACGGCAGCGATTCCTGGTATGTTTTCAACAAAACGTGATTGTCGACCGCATTTTTCCGCAGCAGTATTTTGTTGGGGGGGACCCCGAGTTGTATCAGGTAATCTGCCGATCGGCTGCCAAAACAAAAGAAGCCATCGCTAAGCCTGGTAATGCGCCGTTTTACCCATTCTTTCCAGCCACCTCGCTGGTGATCGGCAGCGGTGCTCTCATTTTGTATAACAACCCGGATATTCTGCCATCTGGCATAAAATAGCAGGAGAATCTGCGCCGGATCATAGTAGCCTGTGAGATAAATAACATCCGGCTTAAACTGTCTGGTCTGGGCCAGTAAGCCCCGGAACCGGTCCCTCACACTCAGATCTTCGATGAATTGGTCGTACAGCAATGTGTAGGGATATGTATAGACGGGTGCATTTGGGTCTGCCGCTGCTTCAAAACTGGCCCGCGACCTTTCGTTGCGGGCAATTTGTACAACTTTGATCGATATATCTGGTGACGACTGGGTTTGTTTAAAGAGCTCCTGAAAAATTAAAGATTTATAGTGCGCCCAGAGAATATTATGAACTACCAAAACTTTCATGAGCCTGAAGATGTGACAATTTATGTCAGGATGCTAATCCGTTGGACGCCACAACCCCATTTGGCTGCTCAACAGCCGTAAGGGGTGGATGATTCATTAAACGAGCGGGCAACAGATGGTCTATTCCCAGAAAACGGATCATCAGGCACAACGGGTGCCAGAACGACGTATCATACGGCCGCCCGTTGGTAAATAATTGGACAAAAATAAGGAGATAAAAATAAGCCAGAAACGTTGCCAATGGATTTGGATTACTCTTGATTGTCCGGAAGGCATGATACAGGATTATGCAATTCATTCCGGCAAATAAAAAGAAACCTAGAATTCCATGATTAATTAAAGCCTCCACGACTGGTATATCCAGATAAAGGAATTTGTAGCCTGCTCCTAGTATCAGCAGGTGCATATGGCCAATCAGAACGTTATTTAAGAATGTGGCACTAACGGCCCGGTTACCGGCGGAGGCATCAAACTCAGCCTTATAGCTCCCTACTTTTAAGCCTAACAGGGCGTACATGTTTTCCAGATTACGCTCAACGAAGGCGATGATGTAACTGTACAATAACCCGTATATTTCGTAGTATCGACGAAAGAAGAAGATAATACCGATAAAGACAATACCCATTGTAATGATCGGTAGCGGCCTGAATAAACCACGGACTGCCGACTTGATCTGAGCTGGCCTGGCATGAAAAAATATGAAAGCCAGAACAACCAGAACGAGTGCCACAATGCTGGACCGCGTCTGGGTCATAACCAGAATCGCCATGCTGAAAACACCGGCGAACAAAGCCATAATCCTGCCGATGAAATTGGTTTGCGGCCTGAACACCCAGACACTACAGGCAATTACACACATCAGGGCATTACGGGCAAATACGTGCGGGTTTCCCGAGCGTTCATCATCTGTTCCGTACGTAATGGCCGCCCGCTGTCCCAACGCCCAGGTGGGGTCGGTAATCATCGCATAAACCAGCGCCAGGTTAGAGATGAGGGTAAAGGCAATAATGACTGGGATACATACCTCAATGATGTCATTGGGTATATTGATAAGCAGGAACAGGAAAATGAAAATATACAGAAAGTAAAGGAGGTCTTTTGTATAGTCGCTGAATAAAGGATCTCCTCTGAATACAAACATGTAAAAAATGCATAGTAAAATGAAGGCTATCCCCATCCACATTACCGTAAAATTGGGTTTATAGAGCCTTCTAAACAGCGTGAATGGAATCATCAGCGCAAAGCCTAATGCTAAAACCAATGCTGTAAAGGCCGTACTGCCGGGGGCTAAGCGTAACGTTTCCTTGAAAAAGAAAATGAGAGGGTACCCATCTATAACGATGCAGATGCCTAAGACCATCCGCATCCAATCCAGTCTTTGTAAGAGCCGCATCATTCTGTTAACTGTCAGTAGGCTTCCGGGCCATTTTTCCGGAAAGTTGTAGCCTGTGTTTTATATAGCCAAACTCGCCCTGTAGGATAAACTTTACTATTTTTCTTAATCTGCAGTAGCGTCGCCAGAAGGACTCGCCTAACCCGCTTTTCAGTTGCTGGCGGTACTTTTCCTTAACCTGTTGGTGTTCCTGTTGTCCGGTCTCGGCTATGTTCGATGATTTAGCCTCGGGCTGAACACGAAAACCACCCCAAAGGCCGGGAACGTGCTGAAAACGAACGTCAGACTGAACACCTAAACGGGTAATAATTTCATAGTCAAGCACAAAACGTAACCTTTCGTCGAGCAGACCATACCGGGTCAGGACATCCCGTTTCAGAAAAAGCGATTGATTAAAGACCTGCATACCCTCGTACAGCTGACAGGCTGCACAAAACGGAAGCGAGCGCATTTCCTCAATGATAACGTCCTGCTCGTCAATAAAATATAAATTTCCGTAGAAAACGTCCGTGTCCGGAGCTTTCTGCCAGGCTTCGGCTATCCGTAAAAAGGTATCAGGGGCATACACGTCGTCGGAGTTCTGAAATGCCACCAGATCGCCCGTGGCCCGCTGGAACCCTTTGTTAATGGCGTCGGTCTGGCCCCGGTCTTTCTCGCTGACCCAGCCGGCCAGGTAGGGTTCGTATTTCCTGATAATATCAAGGCTACCGTCTGTCGACCCCCCATCGATGATAAAATATTCCAGAGCCGGGTATTGCTGGTTCAAGACACTCAAAATCGTACGCTCCAGGTAACCGGCCTGGTTATAGGAGGGAGTTACTACCGTAATTTTAGGGATAGAGCCCTTGATTATCCGGGTATGGGTTGTCGTGAACCGGGGCTCGTTTACAAACTTACGGAATAGATCGGTGGGGCCGATTTGCATGTCAGACAAGTTCTTTATAGACCTGATACGTTTGCTGCGCGGTTTTCTCGCAGGAAAAAAGCCGGATTCGCTCAGCGCCCTTCCAACGCAGATCATTGCGCAGGGAATCGTCTGTGATGATGCGTTCGACTACATCGGCCATTGAAGCATCATCGTCAGGATCGAAATAGACGGCTGCGTCGCCACCAACCTCGGGCAGTGAACTGCGGTTGCTCAGAACGGCCGGACACCCGCAGCTAAAGGCTTCCAGGACGGGTATGCCGAATCCTTCGTTCAACGACGGGAATACAAACGCCAGCGCATGCTGGTATAAGCCATACAGAGCCGAGTCGGTAACGGGCCGGTAGTGTACCCGGTGACCCAAACGAGCAGCATGAAACAGATCCTGTTCGGCGCGGGTGAAAGCTCCTCCACCGGCACAAACCAGATGAATGTCTGAATGCCGGTGCAGAACCGGCTGAATGGCCCGAAAAAAATCAGGAAAGTTTTTGTACAGCGGGCGCTTGCCTACATACAGCAAATACGGGAACTCAAAAGGGGCCGTTACCTGCTTGGGCCGGTAATGAGCAAAGGATGTACCCAAATGTATAACCTTAATCTTATCCGGATCAATGTTATAAAATGTCAGCAACTCCTGTTTCGAATATTCTGAAACAGAGATGATGCGGTCAGCCTTTTTAATCAGGACTTTTTTGACCTCGTTCAGGTTTTCACCAAGCTCCGGATATTGATGTCCATAGCGCTCACTGGTTGCATCATGAAACGTCAGTACAAAGGGCTTTCCGTTAATATAATTCAGAAAATACTTGTGGTAATACGTCGGATGAAAAATATCAAACTTCGCTTTCTGTAACCGCTGAACACTGTGGATGCGGTTGAGCATAGATGCCAGCCGGTTGACGTTCTGCAAATGGGCTAGCGGGCGGAACCGGAAATGACGGCTGAACGATTCCTGATCCAGGTATTCGTTATTGGAAAAGCGAAGCGATAGTTCAAACTCGATATCGTCTCGTTTGGCAAATGACCGCAGCAGTTCGAAAAAGTACCGGCTGACCCCCCCATAAGACGCTCCCGTAAATGACTGATGGTCATACAATACCTTCATACCAGCGGAGTCACGTTAGGATTTTTTTTAGAAAATTGCCCGCAAATAAATAGATTTATATTATAAAACCCAAGCAGTTGAGCAAGAACTGAGTAACGGCTACCGCTTTATGGCTGGTAAAGGTACAGAATCAATAAATAAATTTACTTTTTGTATAGACTGAACCAGGTGGCGTCGCCAGCCGCGTACTATCACTGGCTCAGGTTGCAGACCGTAGGCGGGCGGTATCCGGTAAAGGTCGCTGTACAACTGGCCCTGCCTGTACTGCCGATATTGTTGAAGCAATGGCTGTACATCCGGCCGATTCGCCAGCCGGAAGCGGTTCTGGTACGGGAATAGTCCTTCATCAGGATCATCCAAGCCTTTAAAATTGGCGAACAACAACCGGCTTTGGCCGTTTACGCGCCAACCCTGTGGCTCCTGGGTCAGCCATCGCTCGTGGAAATTCCAGACGGCTACATGCCAGGCAGGGTCTTTTACCACGCCTACTCCTTCAAAAAACGTGAGCGCATGCATTAGCCAGATCTGGTCCAGGCAAAGCCCCGCGCAATAGTCAATCGCTGCACGCGTGGTTACCCGATCCTGCCACCAGGTCAGCAGCCGGTCCGTTTCCGCAGAACGCCGGAACGCCAGGAAGTCGGTGCTGTACAGGCCGGTGTTCTGAAAGTACTTTTCGTCGGGAAAGAAATTATCGGTCAGCGGTTGGGTAATATGGGGCGTTATGAGCAGGGTATGGGTAGTCAGTTTCTCGAAAACAGTATCCAATGATTGATAGATACGAATAGATGGATCGGCGTACAGGACCTGATTTACGGCCGGATACCGCTCGAAAGCAGTCCTGATAAAAGCGGGTTTACAGGCGGCTGCAAATTCGGCAGGTGTATACTGCGCCGACAGGGCCGGTAATTGATCGCCCAGGCAGTCGGCCGCTGTAATGACCGGAAAGGGAATCGTATGAGCAGGTGGTAATTGTGAGCCATCGTCTGCCAGGCCAATAACAACGGGGAGGTCCGGGTGATACTGAGCAAAATTAGCGCCTAAGGCCAGGGCCTGGGGTAATTGTCGTAGGGTACAGGTCGTTAGTAACACTCAATCAGAAAATTTATTCCAGCAAATCACCCAGAGCCGCCAGGTAGGGGGCATACCAATTAGCGGATGCATCGGTATACCGGTGGTAATTACCCTGCCAGACATTTTGCATAACCGGCGAGATACGTTTTAACCGGTTGGCCGGCAGGCTGCTACGCATCTGATAATGGGCCAGCCGGCGCTGTATCTGCGGCATACCCGGCGCGTTGGCCGGTACACGTTCAGCAAGGCTTTGGAAAATAAACTGTAAGGCCAGGTGTTTCTCCTGGAGTGGCTCCAGTTTAATAGTACGGTCCCGACTGAACCGGTGCCACAGCGAAACCGGTTTACCGCCGGTGTTTTCCTGGCTTACGCCTACCTGTTGCCTGACATGGATGCGGTACAGTTGCATCGGCTTATCAACAAAGTCGATAACCCCATAGGCGGCCGCAACCATAGCGAGCCAGCCATCATAAATGTATCCTGGAATGTGTACCGGAATCGGCAGAAGTCTGGGCAAAAACTGCCGCCGGATAACCGAGGCACACCCCATCATACGGTTACCGTCGAGGAGTACGTCCAGGGCTTCGCCGGCTTTCCAACGGCGTTGGGTGGTGGTATCAAACCGTACCTGATCCCAGAAGAGCAAATCCATCGGGTTGAGGTTCTCGTCGGCTACCCAGGCATTGTTAAACGCCAACTGAATAGCCGGCCGTTGATTCATAAAGGTAACCATGGTCTGCACTTTTTCCGGTAACCAGAAATCATCCTGATCGCAGATGAAAATCAGATCACCGGTGCAGAGTGACAGCGCCTTTTCAAAATTTTTGTTGAAGCCTAATTGGCTGCGGTTCGTGATGATACGTACCTCAAAGGGGGCATTGGCCGACAACCGGTGTAGCAAATCTACAGTCTGGTCAGACGATCCGTCGTCGCAGATAACGACCTCATCCGGCAACCGCTGCTGCTCCAGCAGGCTCTGCCACTGTGCCTGCAGATAGTTTTCACCGTTGTAGGTACATAACGCAATGGATACCTTTGACTTTTCCTGATCAGTCTGATTCATAGTTTAAATTTCGTACCCGTACCGGGCAAAAATCGGACGCCAGAAATCCGTGCCGTGAATATCCCAGGCATGACAGCCAAAGGGCAGATGGCCTTTATTGTAAATCGTTACGGCCCGGTCCGGGTAAAATTCTATCGCAAATTGCATCGCTTTCCTAAAGTCCGGTATTTTCAGCAACGGGAAATACCGGTTTACCTCAATGCCCCAGAACACGTCTTCGTTGTATTGGTGGGCGTGAATGCGCTCGTAATTTTCAATCTTACGCCGAAACAGTTTGAGCCATCGAAGCAGGGCCGGAACCCGGCGGAGCGAGAAACCACCGTTGCCGACGCTGTTCAGGCTGATGATCTCGCGGGGGGTAATCCCGTCCTCTTTTTTTAGATCCAAAAGCGTAGCAATTTTCTTTTTGATGCCAAACACTGCTTCGTCCGACCAGCTTGTAAAGTCCCGGTCCCGCAGCCACGGGGCACCAATGTAGTCGTATCCCTGCCGACACCAGCCAAGCAGGTCATCCCGGAAGACAAACGCGTCGAGCTGATGGATCAGGATGTACTCAAAGTCCAAAAAGCCCTGGTAAAAGACTTCGGCCAGCATCAGCCGGTTATAGGCCTGGACATCGGTGAAGTAACTATCTGCAAAGCTGCGGGCCTGTAAAGTTGGGTATTTTTTGACAAGTTCGTCAATAAGGAGTGATTCGGGCTTGACAATAATAACCGGATGATGTCCCAACACCCGCATACACTGCGTCAGCGCAATCTCTTCGTAGCGGGTAAAGCTGGATTTATAGATTGGGATTACAACACAAACGCTCGGTTGGTCAACTACTGTCATACCTGGTTTACTTGACTCAGCCGGTACTCAACAGCCTCCTGCACCCATTCGTATGGCAGGTCGGCGCAGGGATGACCGTGGTAATTAAGAATGGTCGCCCCCTCTCCACGCTTGTAGCGTCCGGAATACGGCATATATTCTACAAAGTCGAACAGTTGACCCAATAAAATAATACCGTCGGTGCCAGCTGCATTGGCCAGGTGGGCCGGACCACTGTCGATGCCCATAAACAACTGGCTGCGCCGAATCACTTCGGCTGTTTCGAGGAGTTGTAACCGGCCGCACAAATTATGAAAGCGCGGATGCTCTATGTGAACAACGGGGTTAAGGCCTACCTCAACCACCGAATAAGGATAGGCTTCAAGAATCCACCGAACCAGCCGCGTCCAGTTGGCTGCCGACCAGTCGCGTGGTCCGTAGGTAGACTGACAGTGGATCACAACTGTGAGCGGAGGAAGTTTCAGGCTATCTACCCGGCGGCTTACGGCCTCCGGAATGTACAGCCTGGGTTCATCCTCAATGGGTGGTAGCCCGGCCGCCTGCGAAAAAACATACAGGAGGTTGCCTTTGTGATAATAATTGACATAAGTAATGTCCAGATTGTCGGCGATCGGATTTGTAGGATCCTCGAAACAGTACTTACATTTCCGGTGGGAGAGGTGAAGGTTATAAAATTTATCCAGTATGCCGGAGCGAAGAAGCCTCTCCCGCTCACCCGGACATTTTTCGATCAGATACCCGTCCAGATCCGGGTGGTGAGCCACCAATTCGACATAAGCCTTGCGAACAAACCAGATGATGTATGCATCAGGGTGGTGCTGGCGTACCTCTCGCGCAATAGGCTCACAGGCTACAATATCGCCAAACTGTTCGGACAATATAATACCAATCAGCTGCCGGTCGCCGAGGCTGGCTTTCAGGCGCCGTAACTGGAAGTATTTGACAGAGAAGGAAATAAACTTCCCCGCAATATGGGTGTATTTATGGTAGCGGTGAGTCCAAAGAGCAACAAAGCGTGACCATGACATCATAACTTTCCTGATTCTAACACAGCAATTAATTGGCTAAGCGGTGCCTTTAACCATTTACGCACCCGCTTATAACGTACAATTCTGGGTGGTTTTATGTATACGCACGGGTATTGCCGATAGATTTCATTCTGGTTCGCCAGCAGACGCTCCCGGTACAAACGAAACAGAGAAACTACATCAGGCCGCTCAGCAAACGTATACCTGGTTTGATATTTGGATATTTCTGTTGGTTTATCTGGGTTATAACCGCTGTAGTGGAAAAAGAACAAGGTTTCCGTTCCATTTATTAGCCAATGGCCCCTATTCCCTGACTGCTCAATCGGGCTACCCGTAAAGTGGCGCTCATGCAGGTTCCAGTACGCCACATTATAACCCGGATGTTTTTCAATCCAGACGCTATCCTGGTAAACCGGTGCAAAATTGACCCAGTGCTGATCAACAAACAGGCCCGCACAGAGATCAATCCGGCACTCATACACCAGCCGCTGCGCCCACCAGGCCACAAACTGACGGGCATCTGCCGTATTCCGGAGCCCAATAAACCCCAGGTTGAAAATGCCTGTGTTCAGGTGGTGCAGATCGTTCGGTCGCTCCCAGTCGTCGACCGGTGAACAGGCATGCGGGGTAAGCACCAGACTATATCGATCCAGGTGATCAGTCAGCCGGTTCATCGGCTGAAACACGATAATATCCGGGTCGAAGTAAATAATTTTATCGGCTTTTGGATACTTATCGTAAAAATAATTAATAAAAAATGGTTTAACGGCCGTGTTGAGTTCCGTAATATCGTAACGATCACACATACCTGCAAAATCGGGTATACCAATTTTGTCCACCTCAAGCATCGGGTACGGCGGATACAGGGCTTCAGGTAAACCGGCCGCGTCCAGCTTATCGACTAACCCAATAATAAAGGTCCAATCCGGATTTGTTTCCCGCAGCGAGTCGCCCAGGGTGCGGGCCTGAGCCAGGTAATTGACGGAACAAATGGTAAACGCCAGCGTCATCAGTAGTACTTCTGGAGTAAATAATGCAGATACTGCTCCGGACGAAGGTCGTGCTGCCTGTCTGCCAGAATGGCGGCACAATCTGACGTATCAATGGCGAATGGACTACCCTTCGCTATCAGCCGGTAATTTCCCTGCCGACGGGTATGGGTCTCTACCGCCCGGACGATCTGCAACGGACTGACACTATAGGGGTTGGCTACGTTCAGAATACGATTCCAGCGGTCTTTTTGCTCCATAAAATACGTAACCACCCGATACATATCGTCTATATCAATCAGGTTACGGGTAGCCCCCTGCCAAATGTCGAACGGTTCTCCGCTGGTCACACGGTTCAGAAAATAATTCAGGATCGTATGCGGGTTGCCGGCTCCACCAACAACGTTGGAGGCTCTTATGATCAGGTAGTGTTTTGTATGGGTTGCAATAAACTCTTCGACGGCTAGTTTATGCTGTACATACGGGGCATTTTCCTCGGTAGGATCGGCCACGCTACAGGTACTGAAATAAACAAACAGCCGGTCGCCGGCCTGCGCCACCCACTCCTGCATCAGATTCCATTCGCGCAGGAATGGCTCCGGACGGGTTTCTTTGGAGTTGGATACCCCGGACGCAAAAATAAGAACGTCATCCCGTTCGGCATACTCCTGAAAGTGCCGGGCGATCATGCCATTACCGACGACCATGGTGGTGAGACAATTCATGCAACATTGAGTCAAGGATAGTTAACAAATTGGGCACCAGCGTTTCTGTATCGTGCGCCATAGCCCGTTCGTAAAAGATGGCTCCCAGGCGGGATCGTTCGGCCAGGTTGTCTGCCAGGTGCCGGATTACCTCCGCCATGGCCGATACATCGGAGTAGGGAACCAGGCAGCCTGTATCCTGACCGACATAATCCGGGCTGCCGCCCGATTGCTGAAAGCACAGAACCGGGATGCGATTCAGTCCGGCTTCCAGAATTACGAGTGGGTATGGATCCTCGCGTGATGTCAGGGTAAAGATGTCGAAACAGGCAACGTAGTCCAGGTAATTGGCACCGGGTTCAATGAGGTGTACGCGGGTTTGGAGCCCCATTCGTTCCAGGTCATACATCAAGTTAATATAGCCTTCGCTGGCTTTAGGAACGCCTACCCAGATAAAATAAGTGTCGGGGTGGGTCTTAATCACCTGCTGGGCCAGCAGTACGAAAAGATCGACTCCTTTACGCCACTCGGCATTGCCGCAGCCACCCACCACCACGGCATCGGCGGGAATGCCCAGGCGGGTTCGTACCGCTGCCTGATCAACATGTTGCAGTTTATTGCGTAAGACCTGAGTCTGGATGAATGAGTTCAAAACTGTTGCTTTCCGGGCGGGCAATCCGTGGGTACTGATCAGATTGCTGCGTACGGCTTCCGACCCGCAGAGAAACAACGATGCATTATCGAGTTGGTACCGCAGTGCATCTGGATGGGTGTAGATCCGAATTGACGTTTCCAGTTCGTGGACATACGCAACAAACGGGATATTCAGCGGCTGAAGCAGGCGCAGCAACTCGCCATTGGCGATGGTGTTCGAGAAGATCAGGTCAAACTGCCGGGCTTTCAATGCCGGCAGCAGTTCTTCCAGAACTTTCTTTTTCGTGTCCTGCCCGTTCGTGTTTCCCAGCCCAACCTTCCTCAGGGCCCGGCTTAGCAAACCCGGTTGGCTGTTCTGTTCCGCCGGATCAAATCCCGCATAGACGGTAGTCACCTGCTCGTATTCCGGCCATAACGGTCCTCCGCTGCCGAGCAGCAATGCCGTCTCGATACCCGCCTGACGCAGATAAGTCAGCAGGTGGAGCAGCAGGTACTGCGCTCCAGCACGGTTGGCGTCGTGGCCGATAAAGAGGATTCGTTTACTCAATGGGTCAAGATTTTGGTTTAAGCCGGCTGGCTCAAACGCTTAATAGGCTTCGTGGCTTGGCTGAGGGAGCTTTTTGGCCGGATTGCCAATGTATACCCCCCACTCTTCGGTGTTTTTATAGATTGCGGCTGCCATACCAACCAGCGTCCCGGTCGCAATATGCGTGTAGTCGCGGATGGTGCTGTTGACGCCAAAGAAACAATACGATTCTACTACGCAATGGCCTGATAGCACCACGTGCGAGGTAAAAAACACATGGTCTTTGATCTGTCCGTGGTGACCGATATGGTTACCGCTCCAGAGCACGACATTGTTGCCAATGGTTGTAAAAGGCTGGATTGTGTTATCTTCCAGGATAAAACAGTTTTCACCAATGGTGTTGCCAAACAGCGTAGCTTTCGAGCTGATGTAAGAAATAAACTCGTAGCCTTTGGCTTTAGCCTGCAGATACACGCTCTCCCGGTTTTTATTCATCTTCCGGCCGGTCATGGGTGCAAAGAACTTGAAGTCCTGTGGCGGATACAGCGTCTCTACCTCTTCAAACGGTACTACCGGCAGGCCCTTAAACTGGTTTTGTTCGAGGTACTCCCGGTTAACCGTAAAGGCTGCTACCTCGTGATCCGAGTCGTTAGTCAGGTAAAAATGGGCCAGCTCGGCCGTGTCCAGGACCCCAAAAATGACAACTTTAGCCATAGGTTCGTTTCAGATCACAACAGTTCGTATTTATCTAACATGGTCCGGATCGTCGCCGGCTCATTAAACATCAGAATATCCAGAATGGACAGCCAGGGCACAAACTCGTTCCGGAATTGTGGATACGTCACCGGTTGCGACCGGATAAAGCTAAGCTGTATGTCTGCTCCGGCAAAATCTTCTTTTCGGTAAAGCTCCAGGCCGCCGATTGGGTTAATGTAATGCGTCGCATTTTCCTGGCGGCAAATAGCCAGGATTCGCTCCTGTGCCTTCAATTCGGTATTGGCGTATATCGTTGATGAAGGCACCAGTTCCGTCTCAATACCCAGGTAAGGGTTCAGGATGGTGAAGCTATGCCGAATATAACCGGCTATATTTTCCGCCCTAAAATTGATCATTTTTGCGGTCAACGGAAAAACCGTTTCATAAAAAGGTGCTTTCCGGTAAGCTTGTTCAATCGTTTTTAGCAACTTATCCTGCCACTTTGGATCGTCGGCCAGGGCAATGTCGCAAATCCGTTTGTTCTGACTGGCTTCTTTCAGCGGGATGGTAAACAGATGTTCTTTGCCGTTGAGCAGCATTCGGTTACGGTTCACCCAGCCCCGGTTAATGAATGCTACGTCGTCGTACAATACGAATTTATCGACCAGATTCATCAACTGAAAATACCCGATATAGGGCAGAAAATAAGGCTGCATGATAGCTAACTTCATAGCGATTTTAGTGGGCAGTTTGCAGTGGGCAGTAGGCAGAACATTGACAATAGGTCGCTTTTGATCTGCCCACTACTCACGGCAACCGCCTGCTCATTTCAGTTTCCTTAGATAATAGTCCTCAGCCGGTACAATCATTTTGTCACGCTGGGTGGTGTCGGTGCCGAGCCGGATGTCGCCCGGTTGCGGAGTGATTACGCTCTTGGCAAAAAACAGGTAATCGGCTTCTTTCGGAATAGGCTGAACCCCTTTTTCAAAGGGGTTAATGGTAATTAGTCGCCGGGACAGGCCTTTACCGTAGAGCGGATACTCATAGTCGTCATTAATGGTTCCCAGCGCGACGGTAGCGTTTGGGGGCACAATAGAGTCGAAACGGCTGTAGGGCACATAGATGTCCGGGCGTCCGACTGTCATCTGGCGAATTCGGTTGGCCGTAAAGGCCGATTCGTAGCCGTTCCAGCTGAATGGTAGCGCCCGGATGTTGAAAAACACGCAGAGTAGCGCCGAAAGGCAACCCAGAACGGTAACCAGCCCGACGTAAGCCTTACCGCTAGGTCGGCCGGGTTTGTCAACAGAAACCCGGGGACTCAGGAACAGCAGCGCCAGAAACGTTACCCCAAACAGGCCCGTTTCGATGAAATAACGGCCTTTGAACGGATCGTACGGAGCTGAGTAGGAGAGAGCCGCAAAATGCAGAAGTGCCGCAATACCCAGGTACACATGAGGTACCGACCTGACAATTCCTGTCAGAGTCAATAGTAACAGGGGGATAATCAGGCCAAAGCCGAAAACACCCCAGTATGGATTTGCATTATAAAAAACAAACTGGCGGTTAAAGACGAAGGGCCTAATCGAGAAGTCGGTCTCTTCGTCGAGCCGCATCCGCAGTTTATCTTCGAGCCATACCGCTGGCTTGCGCATTTGCACGTTCAGGTCAACACCCTCGGGCAGGTTACGAATACCGTCGAGGTTAAAGTGATCGTAGGCGTAGCGGACTACATTGCGGCTGCCCTGCTCCAGCAGGTTGCCCAGCGAACCGGCACGCTCCACCGACTGATGCTTTAATGCCGTAGGGGGCCCAATCGGGTGGCCAAAGACTTCAATGTTTTTCAGGTAGCCCGTCGGAAAAGTCCATATGCACATGCCCACGATAATCGCCAGCGCCAACCGGCGAACCCGTCCGAAAAACTGGCCGAAGTTCTGAGCCAGAAAGACGGTATAGATCATAACGACAAATACCGACGGCAAGAGCAGTGTGAATGTTATCTTATGCCCGTAAGCAATCCCGAACGTCATGCCAGCCAGGTAGAGATAACGGCTGTTGCGGGTGTGGCGGTAGGTAAAGAGCATATACAGCAGCACACTCAGGTAAGCTGTCAGAACAATATCGGTTTCGGTCGTGATAGCCTGCATTAAAAAATTGGGCAGCAGGCCATAAGCCAGAGCGCAGAAGGAACTGGCACTGAGGTTATTCCCGATACGCTGGATAATCCCAAACACAGCCACCATGCCAACCCAGTAGGACAGGTGGTGAATCAGCCGAAAAGCGCTCTCGAAGCGGCCGGTGATCAGAAACGAATAAATCTGGAGAGTACATACACTCTTCGGGTAGGTATCCATGTTCCAGTTGGTGCCACCGAAATGCCGCATACTGCCTCGCTGGATGTACTGCATCACCCGGTTGAGGTGCCCCGTCATACTATCCCACTCGTTCGGCACCGTAAACAGCGACAGCAGCAGATTAGTAAAGGCAATAATCGCCAGCGTCAGGAACATGGTCGTAAAAATCCCTTTTAGGTACGGACTGAGCGACCCATACCACCGGCTGAAAAGTTGCCGGCGTTCCCGCAGCAATTGTCTGACTGAAAAAGGAGAATGATCCGGTACCAGCCTGCGTATCAGCCAGCCGATAACCGAAGCCGTTATAAAAACGCCAACGGCCCAGGCCGGTGTTGTAGCCGTCAGGTACAGCGCAGACAGGATGAAGCCGGTCAGGATGACACTCCCGGTAAACAGCAGGAATGAGGTAAGCAGCCAATCGGTCAGGGAGGGCCGGCTGATGCGGGCCGCCAGCCAGCCTACATAGCCGACAAAAAGAATAAAAGACAGCAAATAGAGAGCCGTCATAGCCAAATCAGGTCAGGTAGCAAAGGTGGATAGTTTCGTTACGGACGATAAACCGTTAAGCCGTTATATAGGCGGCTTCATTGACAATCGAACAAATGCGGTCTACGTCTTCTTCCGGCAGGTCCGGGTACAATGGCAGGCAAAGCACCCGCCCCGCAATATCCTCGGACACCGGACAGGGCTGATAGGGCTGAATAAACGACAGCGTATTCAGCGACGGGTAAAAATAGCGCCGGGGAAATATAGCCTCTTTATTGAGTGCATCCCGAACCTCAAACAACTTCTGTTCCGACTCCAATACCACCGGATAATAGGCATAATTGTATTCCAGACCCGGTAGCCGGGTGGGGCGGGAAATCCGGTCAAAATCCAGACGGTTATCATACCAGGCCGATACTTGCTGGCGGGCTGCAATCAGTTCCCCAATTTTCGGCAGGTTGCATAGCCCCATAGCCGCGTGAAATTCGGAGTTTTTGGCGTTGATGCCAATGCTCTGATAGTCATCGTTACGGTGTCCAAAGCTCCGGTAAAAGTGCAGCTTGCTGGCCATTTCATCGTCGTTCGTGATAATACAACCGCCTTCGACGGTATGAAAAACTTTGGTTGCGTGAAAGCTGCAGGTACTCAGGTCGCCATAACTAAGCAGTGCCTTATTGTTGTGTTGAACACCAAACGCATGAGCCCCGTCGTAAATGACTTTAAGGTTGTATTTGTCAGCAATGGCCTGAATCTCATCAACGCTACAGGCATTACCATAAACGTGCGTTGCCAGAATCGCCTGCGTGTTTTCGGTGATGAGCGCTTCTATTTTAGTGGGGTCAATACAAAAGTCTTCCGGGTGAATGTCCGCAAAGACCGGCGTACAGTTTTCCCACAGAATGGCATTGGTGGTAGCACAGTACGAAAACGGCGTGGTAATGACTTCTTTGGTAATCTGAAGGGCTTTCAGAGCCATTTGCAGGACCACGGTGCCATTGCTGCAGAACTTCAGGTGTTTTACGCCCAGATATTCCTTCAGACGATCTTCCAGTTCGCGCACCAGCGGACCGTCGTTGGTCAGATGAACACGATCCCAGATGCCTTCCAGATAGCGACTATACTCATTAAAGTCGGGCAGGTACGATTTAGTAACATTAATCATTTAGCGAATGCCTCCTCTTCTACCATTTTCATGTCAAACGGAAACTGCGGACGTACATAACCCGGCCACTTTCCATACCAGGCAACTCCCTCCCGGTAATCTTCTACCTCGAAAGTAATGCCTTCTTCCAGATTGAACAACGGGGTAACCGTATCTTTTACGACCATTACAGAAATAGAGTACGATCCATCGTTCAGGAAATACCCCGGAATATAGCATTCGCCGGCAATCAGCCCTTTGCTGTACGGCTTCGATTGTGTGCCGACGTTGAAAATGCATTCGCCGGTCAGGGAGTTCAGGTGCAGGCTCAGATTCAGGTTGGCCCGGTCCATCATGTTCCAGAACTCAAAGCGTACCCGCATGGGCGTCCGCACATCTATGTGGGTAGTTTTGTCGGGGTATTCCGGAATCAGCTCGACGCGCCGGATGCGTACCTGATCGTTGCCGGGTGCTTCTTCGGGCGTTTCCCAGGTGCGAATCAGTTTTGTTTTCGATACTCTGCTCAGGTAAGAAGCAATGACGTGGTTTGTTTCGCCCTGCTCCATCAGTCTTCCCTTTTCAAAGTAAAAAGTCTTGTTACAAAGTGCCTGAACGGCGGTCAGGTTATGACTGACAAACAGGATGGTGCGTCCGCTGGCGGATACATCACGCATTTTGCCGAGACATTTCTTCTGGAACTCGGCATCGCCCACCGCCAGAACCTCATCGATAATCATGATTTCCGGATCGAGATGAGCGGCAATAGCAAAGCCCAACCGTACGTACATACCCGACGAGTACCGCTTAACGGGTGTATCGAGGAACTTCTCAATACCGCCGAAATCCACAATCTCATCAAAAGCCTTCCGGATTTCTTCCCGCTTCATGCCCAGGATAGAACCGTTGAGGTAAATGTTTTCACGGCCCGTTAACTCCGGATGAAATCCGGTGCCGACTTCCAGCAGGCTAGCCACACGGCCCTGTATCCGGACCGAACCCGTAGTTGGCTCTGTGATCTTGCTGAGGATTTTAAGCAGCGTCGACTTGCCGGCTCCGTTATGGCCGACGATCCCCACACGGTCGCCCTGGTTGATGCTGAAGTTGACATCACGCAACGCCCAGAACTCTTCTCTTTCCAGCGTTTGATCCGGGTCTTGTTTGCGGCCAAACCAGTTACGGAAGCTCTCCGTTACCACGTCGCGTAACGTATTGGTACCCTTGCCCCGTTTATGATCTATGATGTACCGTTTGCTGATATTTTCTGCTGCAATGACCGACATAAAGAGTGTAGCGCCAGTAGATAGTAAGTTTATATATCATCGACAAAAGTATTTTCCCGCTTTCGGAAAAAGTACAGAGCCAGACTAAGGCAGAGACCTATAATGAGGACCGAAGCAAGAACACTTTGTGGATTAAAATAAGCTTTGCCGCCGAGCAATGCCCAGCGGAAGCCGTCAATAATTCCCACCAGGGGATTTAACATATAAAGTGTGTACCAGCTCTCACCGGAAACCAGACGGCTGCTATAAGCAATCGGACAGGCATAAAAGCCCACCTGCACCAGGAACGGGATCAACTGGCCCACATCCCGGAACCGGACATTAAGTACGGCGAAAAACAAACCGAATGCAAAAGAAGCCAGTAAAGCCAACAGTATAAACACCGGCAGAAACAGCAGGTGCCAGTCTGGCGATACCTGATACCAGATAGCAAAGATGACGAACAGACTCAGTGAGATCAGAAAATCCAGAAAACTCACCATGACCGAACTCATCGGCATTATTAACCGGGGAAAGTAGACTTTTGTTACCAGGTTGGCATTGGTAGTGATACTGGCGCTTACCTGAGTAAAAGCATTTGAAAAGAATGTCCAGATCGTAAGCCCGGACAGCACCATCAGCGGATATGGAATACCGGGGTCAGCGGGCAGCTTGGCCACCTTGCTGAACACGAATACCATAATAAGCATGGTAGTCAGCGGGCGGATCAGGCTCCATGAGACACCCAGGGCGGTTTGCTTGTAACGAACCGAGATATCGCGCATGGATAAAATCAGGAGCAACTCGCGGTTGCGCCACAGATCACTCCAATAATGCCGCTCCGACCGCCCGGACTGAATAACTACTTCGTGGGTTTTCACTAGTTGAATGATGAATTATAAGTTTTGCGGTAAGCGGGCGTCCGACCATAAAGCCATTTTCAACGCTTAACGCTCAGTTTTATCCCTCCTGCATTATAGAGCGGTATGTCTCCCGCAGGAAAATGATAATGATACTCAAAAAAAGCCCCAGCGCAATGCCTGCCTGCATACCTATCGTTGCTTTAACCTCTTTATACAGCGGCAATGCCACGGGTTCAATAATGGTAAACAGGGGCGACTCCCGTATCAACGAAAGTCGCATATTTTCTTCATTTTGCAGCGCCTGAAAATATACGGATGTCAAAAAAGTTGAGTTACGGGTCAGTTTGGTCTCCTGAATACGACCTTCGGCTACAACCACCTGCTGATTCTGATCCTGGTAACGGGCCAGCCGGGTCTCTGTCATTCCCAACGCCCTGCCGAGCGAGTCGGTCCGTTTTTTCAGCAGGTCGTACATCTCCCGGGTCTTTTTGGTCTGCTTCTGCCGATAGTCCTCCTCAATAGTCTCCAGGTGCGTTTCTACAAAGGTTTTGGTCAGGTCCTCATTCTCCATACCGGCCCGTAATTGCATAAACGACGATTTCCGTTCCGGCTGGGTTACGCCCATTTCTCCCTGGATGCGGGTGTAAATCTGCGACAATACCACATGGTCTAATTTATTGTATTCTTCCGGCTTTTTAGCCCGTGGAAAACTATAAGCCTGCAGGGTGTCGTTCTCCTCCCATTCTTCATCCCGGATACCGCTGTGCTGGATATAATAGTTTACCAGCAGGGTATCTTTACCATTGATGTTGACGGTCTTCATCAGGGTTTTCTCTACCACCGGCCTCGACTTGGCGTAGATCATGAAATTGTCGCCCACAAAGATATTGGCCTCAGGAGCGGCTTGCCCTAAGCCAAAAGCACCGGCTAAAGAGCCTAGGTCGCCAAAGCTGTTGCTGCTGCCTCCTCCGAGGTTGAAGGTCATGGTAGCGGTATAAATTGGCTTTCGCTCCTTGGTAATGTCTATTAAAAAGCCGATGATTCCGCCAGTAAGAATAAGCCCCAGCATTAGCTTCCAGTTTCGTCTGAACACGGACTTCAACCGAAAGATACTTAGCATTAGGGCCTTTGGAGAGATCTGATCCGGCGGTACGGGTCGTACTGCCATATTGTTGGTCTCGGTCGAGTTAACTGCACTCATAAAGTATACACTATTTTCTTATTACCGAATGGTCCGATAGGCCAGGATCAGCGTGATCAGCGTCATCACTGAACTGGTAATGGCCGTTGCCTGACCAAGTATCTGCTGTGGCGTAAGCGGAGCTGCTGTCCGGGTTGGAATCACAATCTCAGAGCCGGGCTCTACCCTGGGGTAGATGTTGAAGAACATAAACTTACGGGTCCGGTCGGCGGAGCCATTGGCATAGACAATAAACGACTTTTTCCGCTGCGATTTCGAGGTAAATCCTCCCGCCTGCGCTATATAATCCTGAAAGGTTTGCCCCGGCCGGTATTTAACGGTGGTGGGTAACAGAACCTCGCCCTGTAAACGTACGGTCTCCAGGCGTTTGGGTATTCTCAGGATATCATTTTCCTGGATCAGCATATCTTCCGGCGAGCCGGGATTATCTAAAATACGCTTTAAATTAATGCCGATGGATTCTTCTTTGCCGGGTGCCAGTGGATCAACCTGAACGACGGTTCTGCGGGAATCATCCGCCAATTCGGATACTGAGCGTTGCTGTTGCGCAATTTCGTCGGCACTTAACCGCACCTGGCGAACCAGCGTGGCTCCTTCGACGTAGGCGTATGGAGTCAGACCCCCAGCCATGTTGACCAGGTCCGAAATCTTCTGGTCTTTACTACGAATGGGGTATCCACCCGGTAAAATAACTTCTCCTTCAATCGTAGCGAACGTCTGGACCTGGTAATTGGGCGAGCGCCGAACGATTACCTGATCAAAAGGCTCAAGCACAAACTGACTTTGGTTTGGATTGATTGACAGATCGCGGCTGATAGGAATTCTGAACGTTTGGGCAACCTCCGCGGTGGTTGATTTGGGGTCTACATCCTTTTTCCGGCGTACGACCTCAATCTGTGAAGCGGCCGCTGATTCTTTTAAACCACCAACGCGCAGCAGCAGATCTTCCAGCGTCATATTGGCCATATACGGAAGCTCATTAGAGCCCGGCGGACTGTTTACTTCACCGATAATGGTAATCGTTGCGGGCTCGGCCAGGTCGAATCGAGATGGGATGACCACCTTGTCTTCGCGCTGCAGGGGCACATCCTCGCGGACGCCGTTTATGATGTCGGCATAATTGACGGTAATATTCTCGATAGCCAGGTCTTCCCGGGTCCGAACAATGGTAATTCGTCCGACAAAAGCATCACCCTGCAAACCATCCGCATTGGTAATTAGCTGCTTTAGGGTTTTGCTTTGGTCCAGCGAGTACTGTCCCGGCCGGAATACGGCTCCCTCAATGCTTACCTGATTTTCATACCGCTCCAGAATCTGCTCTACCGTCACCTGATCTCCATCCTGCAGGGTAAACGTTTCAAATTGATCAGCCGTAACGTCGATGACCTTGCGTTCCCGTTCAGTCAGCCGGGTTATCTTAATCCGGCTTTTATAAGCGTTAGCGGCAAATCCACCGGCAAAATAAAGCAGCTTACCCAGGTTCTCATTGGGTAGCATTTCAAAGATTTTGTTGCGCTTTACGGGCCCGGTAATTTCAACCCGTTTTTCGAAGGTCTGGAAACGAATGTTATCGTTGTCCTGTAGTCGGATGTCGTTTCGTTGAACGCCCAGCAGTAAGAGATCGTACAGGTCGAGCGTAGCTATAACTTTGTTATTGCGTATGATCTGCACTTTGCGGAATGAACCCAGTTCATTCGGACCACCCGACTGGTAGATGGCGTTCATGGCCGTCGATAACGACGAAATGGAGTATGTGCCTGGTTTAACGGCTTCTCCTAAAACAGATACCCGGATGCTGCGGATATTACCCAGCGTGAGTTCCAGGTAGGTATTAGGCGCGCCATAGGAGCTATTTTTGAGGCCTACATACCGGCGAGCCAGGCGATCGGTTATTCTGGCTTTTGCCTGTTCAATGCTCAAACCGGTTACCGAAACCGGACCAATACCGGTCTGATCAGCAAAATAGATATTCCCTTCAGGAGAAACGGTCTGGGTAAAATTGGCTTCAGAATAGCCATACAACCGGATATTTAACTGATCACCGGGTCCCACTATATAGTTCCGTGGAGTCGCAATATTGATATTCGGCTCAAAGGTGGAACGCAGGTCAGGATTACCAAAAATTTCATACCCGAAGAGTTTTCTGCGAAGTTCCTGCCGTTCCCGTTCCCGGGCTGCCTGGATGCTTTGCTCCATAAACTCCTCGTTCGTCTGCTGATTTTTCAGCCCCTGGTCTTCCTGCGACTGCCGTTCGAAGTCGGGAGAGTTTGGGTCGGTTGCTGTCTGATTTGACTGCTGCTGTTGGGTCCGGCCGGTTTGGGGTTGCTGGCCCGGTGCCGACTGGGTAGAAGAAGGCTGTGGCTGACCGGCAGGCGTTCGGCCGGCGGGGCCCTGAGGGGTAGTCTGGCCGGGGAGGCCACGTCCGGGTTGCTGACTTTGAGTAGGTAGGTTGCGGGGCAGGTTACCCGGTTGGGTAGGCAACGTGGTAGGCGCCGGTGTCGCCGGACCCGGTAAAACCTGCCCGAAGGTATTGCCGGAAAGCATACCGGCCAGGATTAACCCCATTCCCAACTTGTATCCGGATATTCTGATATTTTTTCTGAAAGATTTTTCCATTGAAACGTGGAAAATTCGGCTATTTTGCATATTTTTAAGAAGTGTACCGCTGAATAGCGCTTTTCTGCAAACACTTTTTTTTAAACGTTGGTATAACTCGTAGTAGTATTTTCAGAACGGTTCAGTTGGCAAAGTAAACGAACTTTTACCGTATTTTAAATAGTTATCTATTCAGTGGATTAATTTCTTATAATTGCTGCGAACGTTTATTTTTCCCAATTATTAGCAAGCCGCATCGGGAATTTTATATTCTTCAACAACCAGTCTAATTGAACAATTTAAGGACCACACATGGCTGAAACAACAAATCAAAACGTACAATACACCGAAGACAGCATCCGGTCTCTCGATTGGCGTGAGCATATACGTCTGCGGCCGGGGATGTACATCGGTAAGCTGGGCGACGGCTCAGCCGCCGATGACGGTATCTACGTGCTGCTAAAAGAGATTATTGACAACTCCATCGATGAGCACGTGATGGGGAATGGCAAGATCATTGACATTAAAGTTACTGACCACCGTGTGGAGGTCCGCGATTATGGCCGGGGCATTCCCTTAGGGAAAGTGGTCGATTGCGTCTCTAAGATAAATACGGGTGGTAAATACGATTCCGGCGCTTTTCAGAAGTCGGTCGGGCTGAACGGTGTCGGTACTAAGGCAACCAACGCGTTGTCAAATTATTTCAAGGTGCAGTCGTTCCGCGACGGAAAGTCTAAATGGGCGGAGTTTAAACGCGGTGAACTGGTGGCCGAGTCGGAGCTGGAAAACACCAGCCAACGTAATGGTACCCAGATTACCTTTGAACCGGATAATACTGTGTTCAAGAACTTCCATTTCATCCCCCAGTTTCTGGAGAACATGATCTGGAACTATTGTTACCTAAACGCCGGCCTGACTATTCAGTTTAACGGGCAGAAGTTCGTGTCCCAGAATGGTCTGCTCGACCTGCTGCGGAACAAAACCGATGAAGATGCGCTTCGGTACCCGATCATTCACCTGAAAGGGCAGGATCTGGAAATTGCACTGACCCACGGCAACCAGTACGGCGAAGAATACTACTCGTTTGTAAACGGGCAGTATACCACGCAGGGGGGAACCCACCTGGCAGCCTTACGCGAAGCCATTGTCAAAACGGTTCGGGAGCATTTTAATAAAGATTATGACCCCTCCGATGTACGAGCGTCGATTATCGGAGCCATCAGCCTGCGGGTGCAGGAGCCGGTATTCGAATCGCAAACCAAAACTAAACTGGGATCCATTAATATGGCACCGGATGCCAGTGCACCCACGGTCCGGTCGTTTGTGCTGGATTTTGTAAAAGACCGGCTGGACGACTACCTGCACATGCACACCGAAACCCGCGATGCGCTGAAAAAACGGATCGAACAGTCGGAGCGGGAGCGAAAGGAACTGGCGGGTATTAAGAAATTGGCGAATGAGCGGGCCAAAAAGGCCAACCTGCACAACAAAAAGCTGCGCGACTGCCGCATTCACCTGCCGGACAGCAAAGCCGACGACCGGTATCAGACCACGCTGTTTATCACTGAAGGGGACTCGGCCAGCGGATCGATTACCAAATCACGCAACGTGCAGACCCAGGCGGTATTCAGTTTGCGCGGTAAGCCGCTCAACTGCTTCGGCTTGACCAAGAAGGTCGTATATGAAAACGAGGAGTTCAACCTGCTACAGCACGCACTGGATATTGAAGATGGCCTGGACAACCTGCGTTACAACCGTATCGTGATTGCCACTGACGCCGACGTTGATGGGATGCACATCCGGTTGCTGATGCTGACGTTCTTCCTGCAGTTCTTCCCGGATCTGGTGCGGAATGGTCACCTGTATATTCTGGAGACGCCCCTCTTCCGGGTACGTAATCCAAAAAACCACAAGGAGACCACCTATTGCTACTCGGAAGAAGAGAAACAGAAGGCAATGAATAAGCTCTCATCTGGTGGGCGGAAGATTGAGATTACCCGGTTCAAAGGATTAGGTGAGATTTCTCCTGAAGAATTCGGGCTGTTCATTGGTGAAAATATGCGCCTGGAGCCGGTAATTATGGAAAAGGAGACCTCTATTCCGAAACTGCTCAGCTACTACATGGGCAAGAACACACCCGACCGCCAGCGGTTCATCATCGAAAACCTGCGCGTTGAAAAAGATATAGAGGAAGCCGCTTTGGTATAGGAGTTAAGAATTAAGAGTTATGAGTTATGAATTTTGGTGGTCAGGATAGTAGTTTTGTAGCCTATCACACCGAACTCTTCACTCATAACTCTTAATTCTTTGATGACGCTCGAAACCCTCCGTAACCAAATTGACTCCATTGATGACCAATTGCTAAACCTGCTCAATCAGCGCATGGACCTGGTGCGTCAGGTTGGCGAATTGAAACGGTCCAGCAATGCTGTTATCTACCGTCCCGAGCGGGAACTTCAGATTGTGGACCGGCTCTCCCGGCAGAACAGCGGCTTACTGAACCGGGCTGCCATTGAGGCTATTTTTCTGGAAATCTTTGCTGTATCGCGCAACCTCGAATTACCGGAGCGCGTTTCTTTTCTGGGGCCAGAGGGGAGCTTTACCCATCAGGTAGCCGAAAGCCGGTTTGGGGCCATGAGTTCCTACATGGCGTTGCCCACCATCCGGTCGGTGTTTGAGAGCGTAGAGACGGGCCGGTCGCGGTTTGGTGTGGTGCCGATTGAAAATAACCAGGAGGGCGTTGTGAACGAAACCATTGACCTGCTGCTGGAAAAAGATCTGACCATTGCGGCAGAGGCTCAGATTCCGGTTCATTTTACGTTTGCCACCCAATCGGACAAACTTAACGAAATCACCCACATCTATTCCAAAGACATTGCTTTCCGGCAGTGCAGTAAGTTCCTGAGCGAATATTTTGACGGCACCGATGTGGAGATGGTACCAGTCGAATCTACCTCAAAGGCCGCTAAGCTGGCCGCTCAGCAGCCGAATGCAGCCGCCATCTGTTCGCACATTGCTGCCAAACTGTTTACCGTTCCCGTTCTGTTCGATAATATTGAGGACAGTGACCTGAACCGGACCCGCTTCCTGATTCTGGCGAAAGATTATATGAATCAGCCCAGCGGGCAGGATAAAACCACGCTGATTGCGCGGCTGGCCAATACCAACAAACCGGGTGTACTGGCTGAATTTCTCCAGGAGTTCAACGCCCGCAACATCAACCTGACTAAAATCGAAAGCCGGCCGCTGCGCGAAGGAGCCACCTTCCGCTACTGGTTCCTACTTGAGTGCGAAGGGCACGTTGATGATCCAGCTTTGAAGGATATTTTGAATCACCACACGGCCGAGGTGAAGTGGCTGGGCAGCTACGTGCGGGTGTCCTGAATGGTTACGTTACCGGTAGTATATCTTCAGTGTCGGCGTAAGCCACCGGCATGCTGATTGTCAGATCGATGCTGGCTAAATAGATGCTTTCATTAATCGATTGGGCTTCTGACGCCAGGAACCAGAAATCGTTTTCGCCTTTCCGGAACACCTCAGCCCGGACGGTTTGTGAATCAATCAGCAGGTACTCGGTGAGTGTCGGAATCCGACGGTAGAAGGAAAACTTCTCGCCCCGGTCGTAGGCTTCAGTGCTTTTTGACAATACCTCAATAATGAGTGTAGGGTTAGTTACGGTATCGCGTTTGGAATCAGTGTATTGATTCGGGCCGCAGATAACCAGTAGATCGGGATAGGTGTACAAAGTAGTCTCTGGTATGTGCAGGCGCAAATCACTGAAGTATCCCCGGCAGGATGAACCACGCAGCTTAATCCCAGTCTCAATGGTGAGATTAGCCGTTATACGAACGTGATTAGGTGAAGCGCCGGCCATGGCAAAAATCTCGCCGTTGTGGTACTCACTTTTGTAAGCGGCTTCTCGTTCCTGTTCCAGGTACTGCTCCGGGGTGTAGTAGATTTTGGGTTGTGCGGTCATCGGTAATCAGGTTTCCTGCCAAAGTTACCAATTTCTCAGCCAATTTGCTGAGTGTGAACTTTAACCCTATACAGCGGTTTTCCTACTAAGAACACACCTGAAGACAAATGGATACCTACGAGAAACTGGATAAAATTATTGACGCCCGGATGAAGCTGAAGCGCCGGTTTGAAGAGAAAATGGCGCAAACGCCCTCTATGGCGGACGATAAACCGAGAGGCTCAGGGCCGCTTAACCGCCACGGCATGCCGCAGGTGCCGGTGGGGCAAACCGTTACCAAAAAGTGGCCGGTGCTGGATTTAGGTTACCAGCCAAACATCCCCCTGGATAAATGGCAACTGGCCATAGACGGTGAAGTAGAAGAACCCATGCGGCTCAAATGGGTAGACCTGATGGCCTTGCCGCAGGTAGAAGATGTCAGCGATTTTCACTGTGTAACTACCTGGTCGCGGCTGGATGTGCCCTGGGGTGGTGTTCGGTTCATGGACTTGGCTGCGCTGGTACGCCCTAAAGAGACCGCTACTCACATCATGTGTTACGGCTACGACGGCTATGCTACCAATATTTCGCTGGAGGAAGCTTTGAAGCCCGATGTACTGCTGGTGCATACCGCCGATGGTGAGCCATTGCCCCGTGAGCATGGAGGACCACTCCGCATGATTACGCCCCAGTTATATGCCTGGAAAGGATCCAAATGGATTAAGCGTATTGAGTTCCTTGCCGGCAACCAACTTGGCTTTTGGGAAGAGCGTGGCTATTCCAACACTGCTTACCCCTGGCGCAACGATCGGTATAGCTGAGCGTTAGACGTCCTGCTCCATAAACGTGTAGCACAGCATATGGCAGATGGTCATGTGCGCATCCTCAACGCGGCCGTAGTGTTCGGAGTTAATGACAATGACCTCCTGCGCCAGAACAGCCAGTTTACCGCGTTTGCCGCCGACAAGAGCGATGGTTGTCAGCCCCTGTTGATTGGCCCAGTCAATGGCTTTTACGAGATTGGGTGAACTGCCGCTGACGCTCATGGTCAGGACCAGATCGCCGGGACGGGCGTAGTTCTGCAACTGCCCAACGTAAACGTCGTCGTAGGAGTAGTCATTGCCCAGGGCTGTGAGCCAGGCAGTGTTGTCGTTCAGCGACAGGCAGCGGAATCGCTTGCCCAGTTTGTCGGATGCTCCTTTGCCAAGGTCGGTAATGAAGTGCGATGCATTGGCTGCACTGCCGCCATTGCCGAAGACAAATAGCTGCCGGTCTTCCTGCCAGCACTGCTTCATCAGCTCGGCGATGCGGGCCACCTGTTCCACAGGAATGGAATCGTAGGTTGCTTTTTGTTGGGTTAGGTAATCCTGAAAGTAGTTCATGGTGCTTATAAGAGTAACGCCCCAACCGGCACGGCGTCTTCGCCTAGTTTAGCCAGTAACACAATGGGCGCGGGGTGAAACGCCGACATGACAAACCTCGGCAACGCGGTGCGAACGGCAGCCCGCAACGGTTCACCAATCAATGATAAGCCGCCACCCAGCACAATCGCCTGCGGGTGAAACAAATGTACGACGTGCGACAGGCCAAACGCCAGCACAGAACCAATTTGTTCGATCAGCATCCGCGCTACCGGATCGCTCTGCTCATAAGCCGGATGCAGAGAGCGGGCTTCTCCGCCAACCGTGTTACCAACCAGCCTTTTTAGTGGTGAATCAGCATCTAACTGCGGAAGCAATTCCCGAATCTGCCGGTCGACAGCCCAGCCCGAACAGGTTTGCTCGATAGTTTGTCCCGGATTACCGGACGCATCCGGCGGAACCAGCCAAAGGTGACCAATCTCTGCTTCGCCGGGAATAGCCCCGTGGTAGATTTTGCCGTCGACAACCATACCTCCTCCAACACCACTGCCCAAAGTCACGTAGAACACCTGATTAAACGAACTCGCCACACCTCGTACGGCTTCGCCCAGAGCGGCTACATTCGCGTCGTTTTCGATTCGGATGTTATCAACATTAGTACGCTCCCGAAGCCACTCCGCTAAATTGAATCCTCCCCAACCTGGTACCTGGTGGGAGGTGGCGATGCGGCCGGTACGCCAATCGACCGGTCCGCCAAAACCAACGCCGATAGCCGTAGGAGTTTCTGCTACCTGCCTTAGTGTCTCCTCTATCGTTTCCAGAATGCCGGTTGCCCCACGTTCTTTATCTACGGCAAAACGATGCCGGTGAATAATTTGCCCGTTATTGTCGCCGGTGACGATTTGCAGCTTTGTGCCGCCTATTTCGATGCCTATACGCATAGCTAATGGAACGCGGATGACGCGGATTGAACGGATTTACGCAGATATTATAAATTCTTATAAATCCGCGTCATTTGCGTTCTATCAAACCTTTATAATCAATCTCCCTAAAATCCTTTATAATCAAACTCGCTCCTGTATTTGCCAACTCCTCCCGTGTATGGGTCGTGGCTAAGGCGATAACGCGCATCCCGGCCCGTAAACCTGCGTCAATCCCCGAGAACGCATCTTCAAAGACCACACATTGCTCCGGCGGTACACCAAGCCGTTTAGCAGCGGTGAGGTAGATCTCCGGGTCCGGTTTACCCCGCGAAATCATGGACGCATCGACCACTGTGTCAAAATAAGACCGCACCTGAATGCCATCCAGCGTAAACGAGATGTTGCTGACCGGCGCTGAGGTACCAACCGCCATCGGCACCTGATTGCGTTTCAAGTCCTTCAGAAAAGGGATTAGTCCTAGTGTCGGTTGCAGGCGCGGACGGTACATTTCCCGGTAAATTTCTTCTTTCTCTTCGGTGTAGGCTACAATCTCTTCCGGGGTTAGCGAACGCTGGAACACATACACTAGTGAGTCGGCGGCCACGCGACCATTCATATTTGTCGCGTATTGGTCCGGCGTAAGCGTACGTCCGTAGCGACCTACAAACTGAAGCCAGGAGTCGGTATGGTAGCGGTGATTATCGACAATTACGCCGTCCATATCGAACAGCGCGGCTATCTGGTGCGAACTCATACCGCGAACTTATAGGTTTTCGGGCAAAGCAAAAAGTGCCTGGGCCAATTACCGAACTACAACCGGCTTCTGCCAGGGTACAGAACCGCCCGTGCGGATATGCTCCATCAGCATCTTAACCAGTTCGTCGGCTTTTCTGCGCTCTTTGGTAAACAGATCTGTTGTTTCTGCCGGGTCTTCCTTTAGGTTGTAAAGCTCATAAGGGGCAAAAGGCGTGGGTTGCAGCAGCTTCCAATCACCCAATTGCAAGGCATGAATCTGCAACCCTTTGTACGTATCCTGTCCTTCCCTGCGAACAAAGTACAGCGGGCGCTCCGGTAGGGCACGGGCGTTAGCATTTGTCAGTTGATCCAGGAACGAGGTGGCATCCAATCCGGATGGCACAGCAGTACCGGCAACCTGCATCAGGGTAGGCATCCAATCCATCAGCAACAGTTTTTCCGCTGATACTCGTCCCGGCTGAATATGGCCCAGCCACATGGCCCCGGCCGAAATGCGGATGCCGCCTTCGTACATGGTGCCTTTGAAACCGCGGTATGGGCCTACGTTAGGTTTGCCGGGTTTCCAGCCCCCGTTGTCACTGGTGAAAATAACGAGTGTATTGTTGAACTGCCCGTTGGCTTTTAGTGTCGCCATTACCCGGCCTACGTTATCGTCCATGTGCTCAATCAGCGCGACCAGTTTTGCCCGCATGGGGTCGATATTCGGCTCCCGCTTTTGTACCCGATCAAGGTACTCAGCAGGTGGTTGCAGAGGGTCATGCGGAGCGGTGTAGGCCAGGTAAAGAAAGAAAGGCTGATTGGCTTTTGCGTTGCGGCCATTCAGGTAGTTAACAGCTTTATCTGTAAAGAGATCAGTGACGTGTCCAGGTGGATCAACAGTCTGTTTGTTATGCCGGAGGAAGTTGGTATTGTGCCGGCGCTTGGCTACGTAATCATCCATCATCCCTTCCAGCAGGCCGTAAAACTCCTGGAAACCCCGCTCGTTAGGCAGGTTGGGTGACTCCAGTCCTAAATGCCATTTACCCACCAGAGCGGTATGATACCCGGCTTTAGTCAGGTAATTGGGCAAAAGCTGACCGGGAGCCAGGTACCCCCAACTATCCCAGGTTTCGTCCCGAATCACACCCGGCACCCCCATCCGTTCCGGCCACCGGCCCGACAGCAGGGCCGCCCGGCTTGGTGAACAAACCGGACTGTTGGCGTAGAAATTAGTGAACTTGACACCCCCGTTGATAATGCTATCGATATGTGGCGTTCGCAGGTCGGGAGCGCCAAAGCTCGACAGGTCACCCCAGCCGAGGTCATCGGCGAGGATGAAGACAATGTTGGGGCGAGAGGGGTTGGGTTGGTTTAGGAATGGATTTGGTCGTGTAAATGCCCAAAGGCTTGAAAAGCCAAGACTTATGAAAAGCCAGAAGAAGAACTGTTGAGTTTTAGGAAATAGTCGCATACACAAATCAAGTAAAAATTTGAGTATGGATTGGGTAGATACTCTTCAAAAACAAACCGGCTAATCATCGTCTGTTTTGCAGAGAGGATGATTAGCCGGTTTTGTACCCCGGAATTACATTCCGGGATTAATTTACGCATTAACGCGCATTTTGATCAGGTTCAGGGCCGAGCCGGCTTTGAACCACTCGATCTGCCCCTGGTTGTACGTGTGATTGACCGGGAACTCGTCGATTGAGCCATCAGCGTGGTTCAGGACTACCGTCAGCGGCTTACCGGGAGCAAACTCGGTCAGGCCCAAAATGTCAATCTTGTCGTCCTCCTGCACTTTGTCGTAATCGGCCGGGTTGGCAAACGTCAGGCCCAGCATACCCTGCTTCTTCAGGTTGGTTTCGTGGATACGGGCAAATGAACGCACCAGTATCGCCCGAACACCCAGGTGACGCGGCTCCATAGCCGCGTGCTCGCGGGATGAACCCTCGCCATAGTTTTCGTCACCCACCACGACCGAACCAATGCCAGCCGCTTTGTATGCCCGCTGAACGGCCGGTACTTCGCCGTATTCACCGGTCAACTGATTTTTCACGGTGTTGGTCTTTTCGTTGTAATAGTTGACCGCACCGATCAGCATGTTATTCGAGATGTTGTCGAGGTGACCACGGTACTTCAGCCACGGACCTGCCATCGAGATGTGGTCGGTGGTACACTTGCCTTTCGCCTTGATCAGCAGTTTCAGGCCTTTCAGGTCGGTGCCTTCCCAGGCCGGGAATGCGTCGAGCAATTGCAGACGGTCAGATGTAGGACTTACCTTAACCTGAACCTGGCTGCCGTCTTCGGCAGGGGCCTGGTAACCGGCATCTTCTACATCATAACCTCTCGGCGGCTGCTCAATACCCTGCGGCTCGTCGAGCATCACTTCTTCCCCGTTTTCGTTGACCAGTTTGTCGGTCATCGGGTTAAAGGTCAGGCTACCAGCGATAGCAAAAGCCGTAACAATTTCCGGTGACGCCACAAACGCGTGGGTGCTGGCCAGACCATCGTTCCGCTTGGCGAAGTTCCGGTTGAAGGAGGTAATAATGGAATTCTTACGATTCGGATCATCAATATGCCGCGCCCACTGACCGATACAGGGACCGCAGGCATTTGCCAGTACCACACCACCAATACCTTCAAACGTCTGTAGCAGCCCATCGCGCTCGGCCGTAAACCGAACCAGTTCAGAGCCCGGCGTTACCGTAAACTCCGATTTTGTTTTCAGGTTTTTCTCAGTAGCCTGAGCCGCGATTGATGCCGAACGGGTAAGGTCTTCGTACGACGAGTTGGTACACGAGCCGATCAGACCGACATCCAGTTTCTCGGGCCAGCCGTTTTCTTTCACCGCTTTGGCAAAGTTAGACAGCGGCCAGGCCAGATCCGGTGTGTATGGGCCATTGATGTGCGGCTCCAGTTCCGACAGGTTGATTTCGATCAGTTGGTCGAAGTATTGTGCCGAATCAGCGTATACCTCGTCGTCTGACCGCAGGTGTTGTCTCACCGCATTGGCGGCATCGGCAATATCGGCGCGGCTGGTAGCCCGGAGGTAGTTGGCCATGCTCTCGTCATAGGCGAAGATGGAGGTGGTAGCCCCGATCTCAGCACCCATGTTACAGATGGTAGCCTTACCGGTCGCCGACATGCTTTCGGCACCTTCACCAAAGTACTCAACGATACAGCCGGTACCACCTTTTACGGTCAGGATACCCGCCACGCGCAGAATCACGTCTTTCGGTGCTGCCCAGCCGCTCAGTTTACCGGTCAGTTTAACACCAATCAGTTTGGGCATCTTCAACTCCCAGGGTAAGCCGGCCATCACGTCGCAGGCATCGGCACCACCCACCCCGATAGCGATCATACCCAGACCACCCGCGTTCGGCGTGTGCGAGTCGGTACCGATCATCATACCGCCGGGGAAGGCATAGTTTTCCAGCACCACCTGGTGGATAATACCCGCACCCGGCTTCCAGAAACCAATACCGTATTTATTCGAGACCGACGACAGAAAGTCGTACACCTCTTTGTTTTTGTTTTTTGCTACATCCAGATCCTGGTCTGCACCTACTTCGGCTTGAATCAGGTGGTCGCAGTGAACCGTGGACGGAACCGCTACTGTGGCTCGGCCAGCCTGCATAAACTGCAGCAGGGCCATCTGCGCGGTAGCGTCCTGCATGGCAACGCGGTCCGGCGCAAAATCGACGTACGTTTTACCCCGCTCAAAAGCCTGGGTCGGTGTGCCGGCTGTGAGGTGGGTGTACAGAATTTTCTCCGACAGTGTCAGGGGACGTCCCACAACCCGCCGGGCTGCTTCGACGCGCTCACCGAAACCGGCGTACACGCGTTGAATCATGTCAAAATCAAAAGCCATAGTATAGAGGGAATACGGTTACTAAAGAGACCATTTATTTGGTTAACCGGAATAACAGCATTCGGATTCCAGGTTATGGCCGCAAAATTAGGACTTTTTCTTAAATGTTGGCCGATACGGTTTTTCGCTGGTGTCAATCCAGTGTGTAATTCGTTCTCCCGGTTACGCCATAGATTCTGTTCGTGGCTGGTCTATGTTTTAAAAAAGCTGCCTTAGGGGTTTTCTACCGTAATTTTTCGAACGTTCACCCGCTACAAGTTGTTACTCTTCTACAATCCATTTAAGATTTTCCGTTTAAAAAGCCGGTACCTGTTCCTTGTACAAGTTACCGGTTTTGCGTCTATATTTGGCCCCTGCCTGAAAAGGGATGGTCCGGAAACGGCTGTTTGAGGGAATGGATGTGCGGTTATTAGCAACCTGAATACCCTTTTATGTCAAAAAACTTAGTCATAGTAGAGTCGCCGGCGAAGGCGAAAACCATTGAGGGTTACCTGGGAAAAGACTACACGGTGAAGTCGAGTTTTGGGCACGTACGCGACCTGCCCAAAGATGGTCTGGCTGTCGACGTGCAGAATGGTTTCCGGCCCTCCTACGAGATTTCGCCCGATAAGCGACAGGTGATCAGCGAGTTGAAGAAGCTGGCCAAAGAAGCCGAAGAGGTTTGGCTGGCAACTGACGACGACCGCGAGGGAGAAGCAATTTCCTGGCACCTGAAAGAAGCGCTCGGACTGAAAGACAATACGAAGCGGATTGTATTCCGGGAGATTACCAAGAATGCGATTCAGAACGCCATCCGGTCGCCCCGCAATATTGATGTAGATCTGGTGAATGCCCAGCAGGCGCGTCGGGTGCTCGACCGGCTGGTGGGTTATGAACTATCGCCGGTACTCTGGCGCAAGATCAGGGGCGGCAGCACGGGGCTATCAGCCGGCCGGGTTCAGTCGGTAGCCTTGAGGCTGGTCGTTGAGCGGGAGCGGGAGGTTGAGCAGCACCAGTCGAAATCGAGCTTTAAGGTCACAGCACAGTTTCTCCTCGCTGATGGTAAAGTACTGAACGCTGAATTACCCAAGTCGTTTGCCAAGGTAGAAGAGGCACGATTATTTCTGGAGAAATGCATTGGGGCGGCCTTTACGATTCGCAATCTCGAAACCAAACCAGGCAAGAAGTCACCGGCACCGCCATTTACCACGTCGACCCTCCAGCAGGAAGCTTCCCGCAAATTAGGCTTTGCCGTCGACCGCACCATGCGGCTGGCGCAGGGGCTGTACGAAGCGGGTAAGATTTCATACATGCGTACCGACTCAACCAGTTTGTCGCAGGAAGCTATTGACAACGCAAAAGGCGAAATCCTGAAGGAGTTTGGTGATAAATACCTGCACACGCGGCAATATAAAACCAAAAACGAGTCGGCGCAGGAAGCGCACGAGGCTATCCGTCCGACCAATTTTGCCGACCGCCATGCCGGTGCCAACAAAGACGAGAAGCGTTTGTATGAACTAATCTGGAAGCGGTCGATTGCCTCTCAGATGGCTGACGCACAACTGGAGCGTACAACCGCTACCATTGCTATTTCTACGACACCCGAAGAACTGGTTGCCCAGGGTGAGGTCATCAAATTCGACGGCTTTCTGAAAGTATATCTGGAGTCGAAGGATGATGCCGAGGACGAAGAGAACAAAGGTATGCTGCCCCCGCTGACCATCGGACAATTGCTGAACCTGGGGCAGATGAAGGCAACCGAGAAGTTCACGCGTCCGCAACCCCGCTATACGGAGGCCAGTCTGGTGAAGAAACTGGAAGAAATGGGCATTGGTCGCCCGTCGACCTACGCACCAACCATTTCGACCATCATCAACCGGGGCTATGTGGTGAAGCAGGACAAAGCCGGACAGGAGCGGGCGTTTAAAGAACTGATTCTGGAGCGTAATGCCGTTCGGGAGACAAGCGGCAAAGAAACCTTCGGCTCCGAAAAAGCCAAGCTGTTCCCGACTAATACCGGTATGGTGGTTAACGATTTCCTGGTCGAATACTTCCCGGAGATTGTCGATTATAAATTTACGGCCACCGTCGAGAAGGAGTTTGATGAAATTGCCGAAGGTAAACTGAACTGGCAGCGAATGCTGGAAGAGTTCTACGGCGATTTCCACAAGAACGTCGAAACGGTGCAGGGCTCGTCTATATCCGCGTCCAAGTCGTCTGGCCGGGACTTGGGTCTCGACCCGCGTACTGGTAAAAAAGTATCGGCGCGGCTGGGTAAATACGGCGCCTACGTACAGATCGGTGAAGCGACGGACGAGGACAAACCGCAGTTTGCCAATTTGCGCAGCGGACAACTCATTGAGACGATTTCGCTGGACGAAGCCCTCGACTTATTTTCTCTGCCCCGTGAAGTCGGCTTCTTCGAAGAGAAAGCCATGACGATTGGTATTGGTAAGTTTGGCCCGTATGTGAAGCATGACGATAAATACGTGTCACTAACTAAGGAAGACGATCCGTATTCCATCTCCGCCGAGCGGGCTGTTCAGTTGATTCAGCAGAAGCGGGCCGAATCGGTAAGCGATACGCTGGGTGAGTTTGAAGGCAAACCGGTAACTACCGGCAAGGGCCGTTTTGGGCCGTACGTGAAATTTGAGGATAAGTACATCTCCATACCGAAAGGCGATACGCTAGCTGGTTTATCGCTTGAGCGGGCCATTGAACTGATTCAGCAGAAGCGTCAGGCGGATAGTAATAAATACATTAAGGAGTTTGCCGAGGATTCGAGAGTTAAGGTAGTCAATGGCATGTATGGACCGTACATTGCCGTCGGCAAGCGAAACGTCAAGATACCTAAGGATATTGACCCGGCATCGCTGACGCTGGAAAAATGTCTGGAACTGGCTGGGGAGCCTGCACCCGGTGCCACTCCCGAAAAATCACCGGCCAAAAAGGCACCCGCAAAAGCCGCAGCCAAAACGACCAAAAAGACTGCTCCGGCTAAGAAGGTTACCAAAAAATAAGAGATTGAAAAAGCCGGTCGTATAATCAACCGGCTTTTTTATTTTGCCAGTGGGCTTATCTTCTCAATATGCAGACACGTAAAAAGATAGTAGTGCTCTCCGGCGCCGGCATCAGCGCAGAGAGTGGTATTGCCACCTTCAGGGATTCAAACGGCTTGTGGGAAAACCACCGGATAGAAGATGTGGCCACGCCCGACGCCTGGCAGCGTAATCCGGATCTTGTGCTGGACTTCTACAACCAACGCCGGAAGCAGGCGCTCAACGTGCAACCCAATGCCGGGCACTTCGCGTTGGTAAAACTGGAGGAATACTACGACGTAACCATCATTACGCAAAACGTTGATAACCTGCACGAAAAAGCCGGTTCCTCGGACGTTGTTCACCTGCACGGCGAACTGTTCAAAGCCCGCAGCACAGCCGACGAATCGTTGATTTATAACATGGAAGGTTGGGAGCTGAATCGCGGAGATGTTTGCGAAAAAGGCTCACAGCTCCGTCCGCATATTGTCTGGTTTGGCGAGGCCGTGCCGATGATGGATACCGCCATCGACATTACCGAACAGGCTGATATTTTCATTGTTGTCGGTACTTCGCTGGTGGTTTACCCGGCCGCAGGGCTGGTCTATTATGTCCGCTCCGGAGCCCCCATTTACATCGTCGATCCCAATATCCCGGATATTTCCTCGCGGAAGAACCTGACCTTTATTCCCGAGCCGGCAACGGTTGGCCTGACCCGCCTGGCCGATCAGTTGATTGAGCAGGCACAGTAGGGTATTGTAATAATCTTACCGCAGATTCAAACAGCTTCTCCAAACCAGGGGTTAACTCTTTGGATCAACGGAATGGTTGGGTGGCTGCAGATGAAGAACTCATACAGAAAACGCTGTGGGCGCATAAAACGCTGAATGTACAGTATGGTGTGCAGGAGTTCTATGAACAGAAGAACCCCATGCGCGAGCTGATCCGTACCATTCTGTCGCACCGCACCACCTACGCCAACGAAATGACGGCTTACCGAACCATGATGGAGCAGTTTGGCACGTGGGAAGGCGTACGCGATGCCCCAATGGCCGAATTAACCGATACCATTAAAACGGCTAATTACCCCGAAGTCAAAGCGCCCTACATTAAAGCGGTACTAGAGGCCATTATTCAGGAGCGGGGAGAAGCCAACATTGACTTCCTGCACGAACTGACCACCCAAGAGGCTATGCAGTGGCTGAACCGGTTGCCGGGCGTAGGTCCCAAAACGTCTACCTTACTGCTCCTGTTTGAGTTTCATAAGCCCGTTCTGCCCGTCGACACGCACGTGCATCGGGTGACGCAACGTGTTGGACTGATTGGACCGAAAGTAAGTGCCGGTAAAGCCCATACGCTATTACTTTCATACTTACCGCCTGATGCAAAAGCGCTGTATAATTTTCATAAGCACTTTTTCTGGCACGGGCAACGCGTTTGCACCTGGTATGAGCCCAAGTGCCCCGCGTGTGTGCTGCAAAGCCGCTGCGACTATTTTCAGACTGGCCGGACGGCCAAATTAAGCAGCACTCCGCAAAAGGTCTCTCGCTTACCCTAATTAGCCTTGGACGCTTTACAGCTTTGATCCGTATTTACGTTCAAAGATTAGTTTGGCCTGGCCTACCCAGTTATCGCGCTCAATCCGGCCAGGGAAAAACTCAATGATCTCGTTTACTTTAGCCATATCCTCCTTTGTAAAATTGGCAATTTGCCGGTAGGTGTAAATGCCCAGGCTATGCAGTTTGCGCTCCAGCAGCGGTCCTATACCCACAATATCCTTCAGGTCGTCGGCCTCAGCCGGAGTAGCCCGGCCGATCCGGTCAAAGTTTAACTCCGGAGACCGCGAGGTAATACGGGCCAGTACGGCTGCTTCCGAGGTAGCGGGAATGTGGGTAACTTCGACTGTTTCCGGCGCATTATAATTGGCCGGAGGTACCGCCAGCTTATTGGGAGAGTCAACAAACTGACCGACCGGTTGGGCTGCTAGGTATCCGGGTTCCTTCTTTTTCGGCACAGCCGTTTTGGCCCGGCGGCAGTCTTCCAGCTCAGATTCTTTTTCGGCAATCTGGGTGCGCAGCGTATTGATGCGGTCATTAAATATAAGACGGGCCAGCAGCCACCCAATACAGGCAGCTATTGCCAGCAGCAGCAGGATTTCGGCAATAGCAACCGGGCGACTGAGGGGGTCAAAGTCAAGCATAAATTCGGTGAGTGGGTAAAGCGTGGTGGGTTGAAACGTAAACCTATCGTTTTCGGCTGATTAATTCAAGCGCTTGCCCTACCCAGTTGTCGCGTTCAATCCGGCCGGGGAAGAACTCAATTATATCATTTACTTTGTCAATGTCCTCACGGGTGAATCGGGCTATCTGATGGAACGTAAAGATACCCAGTGCATTTAACTTTCGCTCCGTGAACGGGCCGATGCCCACAATTTCCTTTAGATTATCGGCATCGGGCGGAGTCGCTCGTCCGATACGCTCAAAATTTAATTCTTTCCGGCGGGCTAGAATTCGGTTCAGGATTGGGTCATCGCCGGTATGAAACGATACCGGCGGAGCCGGCATATTCTGACAGTCTTCCAGTTCCCGCTCCGTGCCCGCTAGTTCACCCGTCAGTTGGTTAATCAGTTTCTGGCGGGATATATAACCAATGATAAACCCAATAATGGCCGATACTGACAACATAATGGCGTGTTGCCAGAGTGCATCAGGGTTGTTAAAGGGGTTGAAGTCAATCATAACGTTCTTGAATTACGGGTTTATTCTGAGGGTGTCTCTTGGGATGACTACGGTTACCCAATTACGTATAGATTGACTATTGGCCATAGTTGCAGAAGGTCTCGGCTGCTCTCCTCCTACAACCCGCATGGTTGTCTGCCCATACACAATACCAAACTCTTTTACCTGACTTCTAACGCGTTCGGCACCCTGACGGGCGAGATACTGGTTGTCTTTACCAGGTTGACTGGTATGGCCCGTAACCAACAGTTTCTTAAACCGGTTTCTATCATCCCGCAGGTAGCGGGCCACTTCTTTAAAAAACCGATTCGTTTCGTTGGTATGAATATAAGTGGCCGACCCCTCTCTGAAGTACAGGCTAACCGGATCAAAAACGGATCTGTATTTTTCGGCTGCTGCCAGGGCTTCTATCGCAGACAGGTCTGGCATGACATTCGGTCCAAGACGTCCTGTGCTGTCGGCGGCCATAAAAGCCAGCGATAAGACGCCGTACAGGGAGTCGCCGGCTGGCGTAAACGAGAGGCTACCTTTCTCAATACCACGCGTCTCAAACTGACTGTCTGGGAGGCCCATATTCAGAAAGTACTGCTTCAGGTGGTCGGCTCTGACTACGCCCAGGTTTTCGTACGGCGTGGGATTTTGCTCTTTAGGCGAATAAGCCCCAATGATTATGAGCCGCCGGTCTGGATTTACCCGCAGGTAGTCAGCAACCGAATCGATAACAAACTCCAGACTGTTCAGATTAATGTCCGGGGACGAAACCGCAAAACTGATGTTATCATTGGCTTTCAGCATAAAGTGGCCGGGGTCCTGAATTACCAACGGCTGAATGTGGGCGGGCAGGGGAGGTGGCGCTTTGATGCTATCCTGATCGGTAACGACAGGAATAACTTTCGTGATTTCACCAGGGCAGAGTTGTTTTACCTTACAGACATGCCACCAGGCGGACACAGCCATCCAGGCCAGCAGCAGAATGATCCAGGGGGTTCGGCTTGTAAACATACAGGGAGGTAGTGGCAGAGTATACAGATCAGTAACGCCGGGCTAGTGCGCATCAGACCTGGTGTCTCTGTAAATATACAGGAATACCTGACGCTGACAAACTTACCACCTGCGCTACCTAAATAGGTGACCAGACTATTATCCACAAAAAAACCCCTTTTGTTTGAACTACCGTCTGGACACATCTTTTGATAAGGTGAAGCCGATAACGATGGCATCAAACTTTTTGAGGCCTAACCAAAACGTGGTGATGCCCGGCTTTCGTCCGGATTG